>JAGVUW010000426.1 GCA_019136035.1 Verrucomicrobiota bacterium
CTGGGCGCCGGCCATGGCAAGGCGAACCATCGCTTGCCACCGGTGTGGAGCGCGAGTGTCCACAGACGCGGATGCGTCCACGAGCCGGGCGGCATCGACAGCACAACGACGCGAGGTTTCATACGAGGGTGGCCAGGGGAGCGCTGACGCGATCGTCGATCTGCCCGGCGCCGAGCTCCCGGGGGGAAAGGGCCGCCAGGGACCGACGGCCGCCGCCTCCCCCGCCGCGGCGGCGCTCCGCCGCCGCCACCCGGGAAGCACCGGTTGGGGGAGGTGGCATGCGCATCCTTGCGCATGTTCCCGCGCGGGGTCGCCGTGACGCATTCTGACCGCTCGCCTCCCTGAGTTCCATGCTTTCTCTGCGGCAGAAGGCTCTCGGCGAGACCGGCGTCTCCGCCCCCATGCGTCGTCGCGGCAGGTCCTCACGGCTTCCTGACTGCCGGCTGACGCGGCCCCAACCGCCGCGGCTGAAAGTAACCGATGTCGTCCAGTCAGGCGTGTTTCATCCCGCGTCGGCGGGCTTGAAGGAGCATCCCATGGTACAACCTTTGCGTCGTCAGGACTCCGGTCGGCCAGGGCTGGTCAGGGCGGTGTTGCTTGCCATGGCGGTGGTCGTTGTCGTGAGCACGGCCGCCGCCGCCCCTGCAGCGCGGAACCTCATCGTGCTCGTGGCCGATGGCTGCGGCAGCGAGCAGTACACCCTGGCGCGCTGGTGGCAGGGCCGGTCGCTGCATCTCGATGGCATCATGGTCGGTGCGGTCCGCACGCACATCGCCGATTCGGTCATCGCCGATTCCGCGCCCGCCGCCACGGCCTTCGCCACCGGCTGCCGCAGCAACGACAAGTGCATCGGTATCGGCCCCGGCGGGCGGACCCTCGCCAGCGTGCCGCCGCCATCGCCGGAGCAGTCCTTCCAACCGTTGGCGACGATCATGGAGGGGGCGCGGCTCCTCGGCAAGGCAACCGGCGTTGTGGCGACGTCGCGTCTTCCGCACGCCACCCCGGCCGGCTACCTGGCTCACGTGCCGCACCGCGAGGCCTACAACGACATCATGAAGCAGATCGTCCACCAGCGTCTGACCGTGGCGTTCGGCGGCGGCAGGAGCTTCCTTCTGCCCAAGGGCCATGGCGACGGCGTGCGCACCGACGGCGCCAACCTCATGGCGGTCCTTGCCGCTGACGGCTGCCAGGTGGTCGAGACCGCCGCGGCCCTGGCACAACTGCAGTCGGGCCCCGCCTTCGGTGCCTTCGCCGCCAAGGACATGGCTCCTGAGATAGACCGCCGCGAGACCGCCCCGGAGCAGCCGAGCCTGGCGGCGATGACCCGTAAGGCCATCGAGCTGCTGGCGCAGGGCACGGAGGGATTCGTTCTTCTTGTTGAAGGCAGCCAGATCGACTGGGCCTGCCACGCCAACGACACCGGTTACCTGCTCGGCGAGCTCTGTCAGTACGACGAGAGCGTCGGCGTCGCTCTGGACTTCGCCCGGCAGGACGGCCAGACCCTGGTCCTGGCCCTCTCTGACCACAACACCGGCGGCATGACGATCGGCAACTACGGGACCAGCGACGGCTCACGCTATGCCCAGCTCAGCGAGGACGACCTGCTTGCGCCGCTGCGGCGGCTGTCGTGCTCTGCCGGGGCTCTTTGGCGACTCCTCGGCGACGAGCGCAGCCCGTCGCGTCTCAAGGCCGTCGTCGGCAGCCGCTGGGGCCTGGCCATCGACGACGGCGAGGCGAGCCGGATCCTGGCGCTGGCGGCAACTCTGGAAGGCCACCCCGAGTACGCCCTCGGCAGGATCCTCAGCCAGCGCCACACATGCATCGGCTGGACGACCCATGGCCACGTCGGCGGCGACGTGCCGCTGTTCGCCTTTGGTCCCGGCAGTCCGGCTAGCCTGGTTGACGCGCCACAGATTGGGCAACTCTGCGCCCGGGCGCTCGGGATCGACCTGGCCCAGGTGACGACCAGGCTGTTTGTCGACACTGGGGAGGCCTTCCCCGCCGAGGCGGTGGCCCTCCTCACCGACGCCCCGAATGGCCCCTCGTTGCGTATTACCACAGACACCGGTGCGGCCGTGATCCCCCTGCACACCAACCGCCTCACCCTCGACGGCGTCACCACCGCCCTCGAGGGCCTCGCGGTCGCGATCCCATCCACGGGCCGCCTCTACCTGCCGCGGCAGGCTGTTGCCCTGCTCCGCGACCGCCGCGGCGCCCTGGTGACGCCGGCGCGATAGGCGCGCCGCCGCGCCGGCCGGCGGCGGGTAACCAAATCCGGGATGAATCCCAACACAGCCTCATGTGAGGCAAACCGGCCGCCAGCAATCCGGGCTTAGCCTATGGATGTGCAGCGAGACCTGTGGCCGCAGCCAACCGAAACCAGGGCTTGAGAGAGCCCAAGAACAGGGAGCCCGGACATCATGACCAGAAACCCTCACCCCTTACGCTTCACTCTTATCGAGCTGCTGGTGGTCATCGCCATCATCGCCATCCTCGCTGCCATGCTTCTGCCGGCACTGTCCAAGGCGCGCGAACGCGCCTTGCAGGCGCAGTGCCTCAATCAACTCAAGCAGATCAGCCTGAGCGTGGCCATGTACGTCAGCGATAACGCCCAGCGCTTCCACTCACACGTCAACGGGGCCTTCTGGACATACACCCCGCCGAACGGCCAGGACAAGGCCTACTGGGGGTGCTTCTACCAGCCCTATGGCAGCGACCAGCGGCTCTACCAGTGCCCGTCGGCCGTTGAAGTCGACCTCTACGGGGCGGCGACGCCGGACGCGGTCAAGTACTCCACCTACGGCCTCAACGGCAAGGTCACAGGGGGCGGCAGCATGGTCATTCAGTTCGAACGGCCCTCCGAGACCCTCTTCTGCCATGACGCCTGGGAGCAGCGCCTCGACGACAACGGCGACATGCTGTGCCCGACCGCCAGCGCCAGCGAGAATCTGACGCAGTGGCCGCAGCCGGAACGCCGCGACGAATACTGGCGCCACAACAGCCGTACCGCCTGTGACGCGCTCTGGATCGACGGCCACGCCAGCACCATCCAGTTCACCAAGGCGGCGCCGCGAAGCTGGTACCTCGGACGCTGAGCGGCCGCCGGGCTGGCCCGACGGTGCGGTCCGACCGTGCGGTCAGGCCGTCGCGATCGAATCGGCACTGCAGCGTCCAGCCCAACCCAACCCGAGGCAATCCAACGCCACTGAACAGGAGAAAGACCATGACGAACCACGAACCCCGCTCCCTCCACCCGGTACTCATCCGAATCTTCACCCTCATCGAGCTGCTGGTGGTCATCGCCATCATTGCCACCCTTGCCGCCATGCTCATGCCGGCCCTGGCCAAGGCTCGCGACAAGGCACTCCAGGCGGCCTGCCTCGGTAACCTGAAGCAGATGTCGCTCGCCTTCACCCTCTATGGCGACGACTACGACAACCGCCATCCTGGCTACTTCGCGGACGACGGCACCAGCAGCTACCGGTACACCTACGCCGGCTATAACTGGGCCGCGTACCTGCGGACGTACTGCGGCGATGTCCGCGTCCTGGACTGCCCGGCGAGCCCCGACGCGGCCCCCAGCGACGACCCGGAAGGCTTCCGCAGCTACGACGGCAACTACGCCTGGAACTACGAGGGCATGGCGGGCAGTCGCGGCCCGCTCAGCCGAATCGACAAACCCGCCGAGGCCTACCTGCTGTTCGACTCGGGCGACCAGTCTGTCGTGGTCGGCAACAACGACTGGGCTGGCCTCATGGAGGAGCTCGATCTGGACTGGGACAGCCGGCTGGAAGGCCCGAATCGCCACAACAACCAGATGGATGTTCTCCACCTCGACGGCCACACCGAGGCGATGCTCCTGCAGAGCTTCTGCTTCCGTCCCTCGCCCGACGACACCGCTCCCTGGTACATCAACTGGATCGGCTCCGGCCTGGTGATCGGGACGATACCCTATCCTTCACGCTGAACGTAACCTCCTCTCCGGGCGGCGAGCCTGCCGACGTCGGCGGGATCGTCTGCCCCCGGCGGCGCCCGGGCGCGCCTGACCACACCCCGGGCTGCGCCACCGCCGCCCGCTGTGATTAAGGTATGGAAGACTCCTCAACCGCCGCCCCGCTTCTGTTCTCGAAGGCATAGAAAGGACCTCACCCATGCGTTTGCTCCGGCATCGGACTCATCTCTTCGCGGTTGGTCTCGTCCTGCTGAACGCCCTCGTGGTGCGGGCCGAGCTTACGGACGCCTGGCCGCTGGTCGTCCGCGTCGACCAGGCGGCGACGATCACGATGACCTTCGTCAACGAGCCCGCGCTGGCCGCGGGCGAAGGCCTCGTCCTGCAGTACGCCTGCAGCGATGGCCGCCGCAGCGACGGCGCTCTCCTCGCCTGGGGCACCTACGAGGAGATTCCGTTCACGCGCCAGGGCGATACCATCGCCGCCACCGTGCTCTTTCGCGGCGAGACCGCGCACACCCTGCGCCTGGTCTCGCCGCATGAGAAGACCGGCATGAAGAAGCCGCGGGTTCACGGCGTCGCCAACCTCTACTCACTGAAGCCGGATCTCTTCGCACTGCGGCCGTACAAGGGCGACGTCCACATGCACAGCAAATTCTCCGATGGCCGCAAGGACGAGACGCCGTCCCACATGGTCGCGACCAACCGTAAGCTCGGCTGCGACTTCGCCATCGTCACCGATCACCGTGCGTACGCCGGCTCGCAGGAGGCCATCGCCACCCTCGCGGCCCTGCCGACCGATATGCGCTGCTTCCCGGGTGAGGAAGTCCACAGCCCGGGCAATGGCGTCCACATCCTGGCCCTCGGCGCCTCGGCCGGTCTCACGGAGTGGTTCACCGAGCATCGCGCCGACTACGACGCCGCTGTCGCCGCCGAGAAGGCCCGCATCAGCCCGGCCGAGCTGCCCGAGGATCTGCACTACCAGGCCGCTGCCAGCGCCGTGGTCTGGGACCGCATCCGCGAACTCGGGGGCATCGCCGTCTTCTGCCATCCCTACTGGCGTCCGGACCACCGGCAATACATCCCGGCAGAACTCTCCGACTATCTCCTGAAGCAGGCCCGTTTCGATGCCTTTGAGATCCTCAACGGCGGCAGCAGCGAACTGAGCATCCTGCACTACCACGAGTTGCGGTCACAGGGCCTGGCCGTGGCCGGCATCGGCGTGACGGATGCCCACGCCTCAGCCAACCTTGGCAGGGCCTACACCCTGGTCCTGGCCGAGTCGCTCGACATCGCCGCCCTGGCGGCCGGCATCCGCCGCCGCCATTGCCTGGCGGTCGAGGTCGACCCGAAGACCGGGCAGCACCGCGTCCATGGCGACTTCCGCCTGGGGCGCTATGCCAGTTTCCTCGCCGCGCACTACTACCCCCGGTACCATGACGGGCTCTGCCAGGAGGAGGGCGAACTGCTGGTCAAGGCCGTCGCCGGCGACACGGCCGCCGCCGAGGCCCTGCGGCCCCTGCAGGGTCGGGTCCCAGCCCTGTTCGGCCGCTACTGGGCCAACTGAGCGGCCGCCGCCCGCGCCGGCGATCTTTGGCCTGGATTATTCGCGAAGCGCGGATGCTTCGCTCACAATCCACGTGCGCCGCACCCCATTGCGGCGCACGTTTCGACGCGCCTCGCTTCGCGCCGCTTGCTCAAGGCTGACCCTGAGCAAGCGGCCGCAAGGGCCTCGCGTCGAAGCCCGGAGGGTGACCTGTTCACGAGCCGCCATGCGGCGCGTGAATAGGTCAGGTTAGAGCCGGCGGCGCTCGAAGAGGACGAAAAGCCCCGCCGTGACGACGGCGAAGGCCACGATGACAACCCATGGATGGACGCCGAGAGCCTCCGGCAAGGCAATCTTGCCCCAGTCCTTCCAGGACAGGACCGTGCCTTTGAGCCACGGGTAGATCTCCGCGTAGACCGCCGCGCCGAGGACCATACCGAGAACCGCCCAGCCGGCATGCAGGCGGCCCTCACCCAGCGCCCCCACGGCCGTCCCCGGACAGAATCCCGCCACGGCCCACCCGGCACCGAACAGCACTCCGCCCAGCACGATCGCCCCGAGATTCATCGGCTTGTGACTGAGCTGAAGCCAGCCGAGCTGCGACGCGAGCTGCAGGCCGACCATGCCCACCACAATCGCCGACAGCATGAACTTCAGGATCGTCATGTCCCGCAGGCGCATCGCCGCCACCTGCCTGTCGAACCGCAGCACGCGGCCGCGCTGCAGGATGAACCCGAACAGCAGCCCGGCGGCGAGTCCCAATGCTCTTTCCGTCATGCCTGTGCCCTCCCATAGACGACGCGCGCCACCGCGATGCCCGTGAGAAAGAACACCCCCAGAGCCGCAAAGCCGCTGACCGAGAGCTGCATCAGGCCGCTCAGGCCATGGCCGCTCGGGCAGCCGTCGGCCAGACGCGCGCCCAGCATCGCCACGACGCCCCCGGCGAGGGCCCCCAGCGCCCGTCGCCGGCGGCCCGGGCCAAAACGCGCCGACCAGGTCGGGGGGACATGCTCGACACGGAAACTGCCATCCAGCAGCGAGCCGCCCAGGGCCCCCAGGAAGATCCCGACCACCAGCATGAACTGCCAGTCGACACGGACCTTCTCCTTGGTGAAGTACGTGTTCGCCTCGACGTGGCCCGGCGCTGCCGCCCGTTCGAGCAGGCCCGCCGCGCGAACGAAGGTGGTCGAGGTCCCGAGGTAGTTCGCCTTGCCCATCAGGCGGGCCGTGGCCAGCGCCGAGGCCACAGCCAGCACCCCTGCCAGGGCGCCTGCCAGGTAGGGATTCCACCCGCCGTCAGCGGTTCGCCATCTCATCTGCGGTGCCCCCCATGCTGTTTTGGCATTTCCCCGGGGCGTCCGCCGCCTGGCCATGGCGTTGACCACCTGCGGATGACGCCGACCGGCTATCACCAGACGATACTGCCACAAGTCTGTCGAGACCACCGAGGGCAGAACCGCGGCCGGCCCGGGGCTGATCGACGATCGCGTCGGCGCTCACCCTGGCCACCCCGAAAGGGCGCCATATCGTTCCGGCGGTGGCGCTGTACTCAGCCGCCTCCCGCCGCTGCTTGGGGCTTGCTTTTATCCAAATCGTTGTCGCTATCGGGATCGGAATCGACTTCGGCGTTCCTTCGATTCCGATAGCGATCCCGATTTCGATTAGGATGCCACATCGCAGCCGGGGGTCGCGCCAGAGCCCGACCCCCGGGAACGCGAAACCACGAACCCTGAGGGGGTGCCGGAACCGGACTTTCAAACAGCCCTGCGGCCGGCGCGGTGCGGGTTGACAGTCCTGCGGCAAGGTGGTATAACTGGCACGGCCGCGGCGCGGAGGCCTCATTGAGGCGGGCTGCGGCGGTTCAGGGTCGACCGGCCGGCAGCGTTGGGCAGCCGGCGGGCCCAGCGCAGACAAGGAGTCGCACCATGGCCAGCATCCCGAAGAACGAGTATCGCGAACGACTGGTGAAGTTCCAGGCGAACCTGCGCCGGGCCGGCCTCGACGCCGCGCTGGTGCATGGCAACGAATCCGACTGCGCCAATGTGCGCTACCTCTGCGACTACTGGCCGACCTTCGAGAGCGCCGCGGTGCTGGTGCCCGCCGAGGGCGAGCCGGTGCTGCTGATCGGCCCGGAGAGCCAGGAGTACGCCCGCGGCCGCAGCCTCATCCCGGCCATCGAGAAGATGATCGAGTACCGCGAGAGCGCCGATCCCGAGTACCCCGGCATCGCCGTGGCATCCTTTAAGGACGTCGTCGCCAAGGCCCTTCCCGGCAAGACCCTGCGTAAGCTCGGCCTGGTCAGCTACTCGATCACGCCGCTGCCGGTCTACACCAGCCTCAAGGCGCAGTTCCCGGGCGTCGAGCTGGTCAAGGCCGACGATACCCTCGTCAGCCTGCGCACGATCAAGAGCGCCAACGAGATCGCCTGCATGAAGAAGGCCTTCGACATCAGCGAGAAGGCCATCGACGCCATCCTCGCCGAGATCAAGCCCGGCATGACCGAGCTGCAGGTCACCGGCATCGCTCAGCGCGAGATCTACCGCCACGGCGGCGAGTACGAGGGGCACGCCCTCTACGTCTTCTGCGGCAAGAATACCTGCAACGCCATCAGCCGTCCGACGCACAACACCATCAAGGCCAACGAGATCATCCAGCTCAACATCGGCGCCCGCGTCTGCGGCTACAGCTCCAGCGTCGGTCTGCCCTTCTCGATCGGGCCGCTCCCGGAGCCCAAGCGCCGCCTCCTCGAGTTCGGCCTGGAAGCACACCTCAAGACCATCGAGCTGATGCGCGCCGGACGCCCCGCCGGCGAGGTCGTCCGTGAGTACGAGGCCTTCGTCGAAGGCCGCGGCTTCAAGCCCTACATGCTCTACGGGCCCTGCCACGCCATCGGCATGATGGAGGTCGAACGCCCCTGGATGGAGTCGACCTCGACCTATGAACTCGCCGAGAACATGACCTTCCAGGTTGATACGTTCTTCTATGACAATGACTTCGGTCTGCGCTGGGAGAACGGCGTCCGCGTCGCCAAGGGCGGCTGCGAGAAGTTCTCGCAGCGCTACATGAAGGTCGTCCAGCTCTAACCTGGATTATTCGCGAGGCGCGGATGCTTCGCTCACAATCCACTTGCGCCGCACCTCGTTGCGGCGCAAGTTTCGACGCGCGTCGTGGTGCGCCGCTTGCTCAAGGTTAGCCCTGAGCAAGAGGCCGTGAGCGCCTCGCGTCGAAGCCCGAAGGGTGGCCTGTTCACGGGCCGCTGTGCGGCGCGTGAATAGGCCAGGCTAAGCCGGGCCAGGCTGAACCGGCGCCGCCGCGGTCGGATGCGGCCGGCGCCGGTGACTCCGTCGCTATGGCGGCGGCGGTCGTCGTCAGGCCGGGTAGATCAGGTCGGCGGCCATATCAGCAGAGAAGGCCTTAGCCCCGGCATCGCTGTCCTTCAGGAAGGCCTCGGTATCGAGCTCGAGGAAGCGCGTCGCGGTCCACTCGCTGCCGTCGAGCCAGCGGCCGGCGCCGGCAGTGACGGCGAACTGCTCCGGGTGGAGGGCGGCGAGGGCCTGCAGGATGACCAACTGGGTGCGCAGGGGGTCGATGCGGCGTTCGTCGTCGATCATGAGGTGGAAGCCGGCGCAGAGCTGGCCCTGGTGCTTGTTGAAGGCCGGCTGGAACCATGCTTCGCGAAAGACCACACCGGGCAGCCCGGCGGCATTCAGACGCGCCACCAGGGGCGCGGCCTGGAGGAACGGCGCGCCGATGTACTCGAAGGGCTTGCAGCAGCCGCGGCCTTCGGAGACGTTGGTGTGCTGGATGATGCCGGTGCAGGAGTAGCACACCGCCGCGTCGGCGGAGGGGATGTTCGGCGACGGCGGTATCCAGGGCAGGCCGGTGTCGCGCCAGGTCATGTCACGGCGCCAGCCCTGCAGCGGCAGGACCTCGAGGTCGACCGACCAGCCCTGGCGGCGCACCAGCCAGCGCGCCAGTTCGCCGAGGGTGAAGCCGTGGATCACCGGTATCGGCACCGGGAAGAACTGCGCCCAGAGCGGGCCGCGGTTGCCGAGGTGCCCCAGGGGCGCCGGGCGGTCGAGGACGATGACGGCCGTACCCGTCGCGGCCGCGGCCTCCAGCGTCGCCGCCAGGGTGAGCTGGTAGGTGTAGGCGCGGTTGGAGACATCCTGGGCGTGGAAGACCACCACGTCCAGCTCATCGAACAGCGCTCGCGGGAAGGTATGACCGGTGCCGCCGTAGTAGCTGTACACCGGGATGCCGGTGCGTTCGTCGATGTAGGTATCGAAGAGGGCGCCATCCTGGAGGTCGCCGCGCAGGCCATGCTCGAGGGCGAGCATCGCCTTGACAGTGGCGCGCGGGACCAGGGCATCGGCCAGGGCCCCGACCCCGGGGATCCAGCCGGCCGGGGTCGCGATGACGCCGACGGCGCGGCCCTGCAGACGCTCGACCAGCGCCTCAAATGGGAAGCCTGTGGCCATCCTCTGTTCCTCCGCTTCCGGCGTCGTCCTCCGACCCGCCGGCCCAGTCAGGGCGCACCGACGACCGCGTCAGCGCCCACCCGGCCATCCTGCCTGACCGACGACCGCGTCAGCGCCCACCTGGCCACCCTGAAGGGGTGCCAGATCGTAGCCGGGGGTCGCGCGAGAGCACGACCCCCGGAAACGCGAACCCACGCACCACGCACCCTGAACGGGTGCCAGAACTGGACCCTCAAACAGGTCCTGCGGCCCAGTACTCTCGCGCCGCTCAGACAGCGCCGCCGGCGCCCTTGCCCTTGAGGCGGGCCCGGCAGCGCCCGAGGTGGTCGACGACCTTGTCGACACACTCGATCAGGTGCTTGCGCATGGTCTTGAGCAACTGCGTCAGGCGCCGGTGCTCCTGGATGAGGAGGTCGAGCTCGCCCAACGCCTGGTTCAGACTCGCCAGGCTGCGCTTGGCGAAGGCGATGCTGGCGGCCGGCTGCTCGTAGGAGCCGTCGTCGATGCTGTAGGCGAGGTTGGCCAGAGCCCGCCCGAGGTGGTAGAGGACCTTCAGGCCGCGGTCACGCGCCTCGCGCGGCAGGATGGCCGCGTAGACATTGCACCAGCCTACCGAGTTCTGGCGCAGGGCCACGAACACCGGGTCGGTCTCGTA
This sequence comes from Verrucomicrobiota bacterium, assembly GCA_019136035.1. Taxonomy (GTDB): domain Bacteria; phylum Verrucomicrobiota; class Lentisphaeria; order Oligosphaerales; family JAFGRS01; genus JAGVUW01. The sequence continues at coordinate 10,632 of JAGVUW010000426.1, forward strand.
GTACAGGGGCTGCTCCTGCTCCGGGCTGTCGTCGCCGTCGGACGGGTCATGGGCGGCGCCGTCGTCGCGCCACTGGCTGGCGCCGTCGTCGTCGGGCCATTCCGGCAGGCCGTAGTCGGCGGCGCCATCCAGGTCGAGCATGGCCGGATCGAAGTCCGGGCCCATGCGCCTGGCAATCAGCTCGTCGGCACTCGGGAGGTCCGAGAAGCGCTTCAGGAGATGGAAGTAGCGCTCGGCCATCTGGTCGCTGTCACGCAGGGCCTGCTCCCAGTCGAACTCCGACCAGTTCTCGTTGGGCTGTCGCATCGGCATGCACACACACTCCGCTGGACCGACCGGCAGGGGCGCCGACCGACCACCCATACTATAGCCGCCCTGGCGGCTGCCGGACGGCGGAAAGGAGCCGGCGTGGGACACAGGGGACACAGGGGACACTGGGGACACAGGGCGGGGGACCATGGGACCATCGGGCGGGGCGGCCGCTGCGGCGCGCCCCGCCCCGCGCAGCCCGC
>JAGVUW010000163.1 GCA_019136035.1 Verrucomicrobiota bacterium
CACGTCCTCACAACAGGATGCCACGGCCTACACGCAGATGCTCGACAGCATCAAGCGTCGCATGGACCCCGGCAGCAACACGGTCATCATCGTCGATGACGAGCGCGCCATCCGTCGCCGCGTTGCGCGCGATATTCAGAAGAACGACCCGACCGTCGTCATCTTCGAAGCCGGCAATGGCCAGGAGGCCCTCGACAAGCTCGCCGAGATCCGCCAGACCTACAAGCGCGACCCGCTCCTCATGGTCGTCGATCTGAACATGCCCGTCATGGACGGGTGGACCCTGATCGCGGCCCTCAAGAAGGACTACGAGGCGCGCGGCGAGACCCAGGGCATCCCGATCGTCGTGCTTTCCTCCACCGCCGGTGAGAAGGGCCTCGTGTTCAAGAAGTCGGTGCATCAGGGCAAGGCTGGCTATGCGCCCCTGATCAGCATCGCCAAAGAGACCTGCATCGACCCCACCAAGTACGACGCCAAGGGCGAGAAGGGCCTCATGGCCTGGCTGAAGTACTTCATGGATCGCGGTGCCTCGTACTGAGGGGGCGGAGCGGCGGCGGGCCGGCGCCGGTCGTATGAAAGATCGCGGCGCGGGTGTGGTTGTGGAGTCCGAGGTCAGAGTGCCGCGTTCACGCGGAAGTGCGCGCCGTGGCTTCAGCCCGGCGCGGCCCCGGATATTGCCGCGGCCTGAAGGCACGCGGCACGCTTCCGGCTGAAGCCGGCACTCTGACGGGGAAGGCGCCGGCCGCGGCCCCATGGCCTGCGGCGGTCAGGGCATCGTCAGAGATGAACTCAGGATCCGCGGCGCCTTTCCGGAGAAAACAGGTGGCCCTTCGGTCTCGTCTTGGCGGCATGGCGGCGGCGCTGCTCCTGGCGCTGTCGGGTCTGGCGGCGGACTGGCCCATGTGGCAGCACGACGCCGGGCGCACGGCCGCCGGGAGCGAGCGGCTCCCCGAACGCCTGGAGCTGCTGTGGACGCTGCCCCTGCCGGCGCTGGAGCCCTGCTGGGAGGACGTGGTCAACCAGGACCGGATGCCGTTTGACAGCCAGTACGAGCCGGTGGTCGCGGGCGGCCTGATGGTCGTGGCCTCGAATCGCGACGACAGCGTCGCCGCCTACGACCTCGCCAGCGGCCGCGAGCGCTGGCGGGTCACCACCGAAGGCCCGGTGCGCCTGCCGCCGGTGCTGCACGAGGGCCGCGTTCACGCCGTCAGCGACGACGGCTGGCTCTACACCTGGGGCCTCGACGACGGCGTCCTCCTCTGGCGGGTGCGCGGCGGCCGCGACGACCGCCGCGTCCTGGGCAATCGCCGCCTGGTGTCGGCGTGGTGCGCCCGCGGCGGGCCGGTGCTTCTCGATGGCATCCTCTATTTCGGCGCCGGCATCTGGCCGTTCATGGGGACGGCCATCCACGCCGTCGATCCGGCCAGCGGCAGGGCGGTCTGGACGCAGGGCATGCTCGGCGAGCTGTATGTGAAGCAGCCGCATGCGGGCGCCGAGTCCTTCGGCGCGGTGGCGCCGCAGGGCGCCTTTGCCGCCGCCGGCGACCGCCTGGTGGTGCCCAACGGGCGGTCCGTGCCGGCGGTGCTGCGGCGGCAGGACGGCGAGCTCATGCACTTCCACCTCGACGGCACCACCTTCCACACCGTCGGCGGCGCCATCGACCGCAGGATCGAGGGCGGCTCCTACGTCTGCACCGACGGCCGCTTCCTTATTAACCACCGCGGCGTCAGCACGGCACTCTACGACGTCGATTCCGGCAACGCCTTCCTGGCCTGGCCCGGCCGGAACCACCCGGTGCTCGCCGACGGCGTCCTCTACCTCGGCAGCACGACGGTGCGCGCGCTGCCGCTCGACCGCCTGGCCCTGGTCCCGTATGAGGTCAGCGTCACCGACAAGCAGACCGGCGAGAAACGCATGGTCACCCGGCAGCGCTGGGATCTCCCCGCCGCCTGGGAACTCGAGGTCGACGCCAGCGGCGCTCTGATGCGCTCGGGCGACCGCCTCTACGCCGCCGGCAAGGACCGGCTCACGGCCATCGACCTGACGCGCACGCCGCCGGCGGTGGTCTGGAACGCGCCGTCGCCCGGGACTGTCGTCCGACTTCTGGCCGCGTCGGGCCGGCTCATCGCGGTGACGGCCGAGGGCTCGATCCACGTCTTTGGCGAGGCGGCCACGGGCGCCGGCGTCGACGGCACGCCGGCCGCGCCGGCGCCCGCGGTCGCGCCGGTACCGGCGCGGGCGCGGGCAGCCCGGCATCGTCTGGCGCGCCTGACCGACGGCCTGCCCCTGCCGGAGGGCTGGGCCCTGGTGTACGACCCGCCGGACGCCGCCACTCTCGAGGCCCTGCTCAGCCATCCCGGGCTGAGCCTGGTGGCGCTCGTGTCCGACCCGGCGCAGGCCGCGGGGCTGCGCGCGTACTTCCGGGCGCGCGGCATCTACGGCACCCGCATCAGCGTCCACGACGGCACCATCGCCGGCTACCAGGCGCCGCCTTACGTGGCCCAGCTCGTCCTCGTGTGTCAGCCGGCGGCCGCCGCCGACCCGGCTAACCTGCGCCGGCTCTTTGCCGCGGTACGGCCCTACGGCGGGCGCCTCTTCCTGCTCGGCCGCGCCGCGCGCCTGCGCCGCCTCATGCGGCCGCACAGCCTGCCGGGGAGCCGCTGGGTCGACCAGTCCGACGGCCTCCTCATCGAGCGGCCCGGGCCGCTGCCGGGCTCGGCGCCCTGGACGCATCTCTACGGCAGCGCCGCCAACACCGCCAAGAGCGACGAGAGCCTGGTCCGGGCCCCGCTCGGGCTGCTCTGGTTCGGCGGCAACAGCCACGCCGACGTCCTGCCGCGGCATGGCCACGGCCCCAGCGAGCAGGTCATCCGCGGCCGGCTCTTCATCCAGGGCATCGACAGCCTCAGCGCCCGCGATGTCTACACCGGCACGACCCTCTGGAAGCGGACCTTCAGCGACCTCGGCACCGAGGGCATCTACTACGACTCGTCCTACTGCGAGGCCCCGCTCGACCTGACCTACAACCAGCGCCACATCCCCGGGGCCAATGCCCGTGGCACGAACTTCGTGGCCACCGCCGATCGGCTCTACCTCCTCGCCGGCAGCGACTGCCTGGTGCTGGACCCCACCGACGGGCGCACCCTGGCGACCTTCGCCCTGCCGCCCGCCGAGCCCGGCGGCGCGGCGCCGTCCTGGGGCTACATCGGCGTCGCCGGCGATGTCATCATCGGCGGCACCGGCTTCTCGGCCTTCTCGCAGGCGCACGACATCGAGAAGGGCGGCCTCATGGACGACTTCGACGTCAGCTCGAGCCGCGGCCTGGCCGCCTTCGACCGCCACAGCGGGGCGCTGCTCTGGACGCGCCCGGCACGGCTGGGCTTCCGCCACAACGCGGTGTGCCTCAGCGACGATACCCTGTACTGCATCGACGCCCTGCCGAGCCTGGTCACCGACCGCCTCAGACGCCGCGGCCTCACCCCGTCCGCGGAGCCGGAGATCCTCGCCCTGGATCTGCGCACCGGCGCCGAGCGCTGGCGCCGCCGCGAGGGCGTCTTCGGCACCTGGCTCGGGGTCGCCGCTGACCGCGGCGTCCTGCTCCAGGGCGGGCGGCCGTCGCGCGATGCCCTCAAGGACGAGCCCGCCGACCGCCTCATGGCCTTGAACTGCCGCACCGGCGAGGTCCTCTGGGATCGCGAAGGCCGCTACGGCGGCCCCTGCATGCTGCACGGCGAGACCATCTACAGCTCTGCCACCAGCACCAGCGGCGGCGCTTTCAGCCTGCGCACCGGCGAACCCCTGACCCGGCCGCACCCGCTGACGCGCCTGCCGGTGCCGTGGACCTACCACCGCCGCTACGGCTGCAATGCCGTCGTCGCCTCGGAGCACCTGCTGACCTTCCGGTCCGGCGCCGCCGGCTACTACGACCTGACGAGCGACAGCGGCACGGCCAACCTCGGTGGGTTCAAGAGCGGCTGCACCTCCAACCTC
>JAGVUW010000762.1 GCA_019136035.1 Verrucomicrobiota bacterium
CGCCGCGAGCTGGGATGCCGAGCGCGGCGAGTTCACCTTCGACCTCCTGTCCTACGGCGGCCTCCTGCGCGGCCTCGTCGAGGATGGCACCGAGATCAGCGTCGCCCTCAGCGATGTCCGCGACGCCGCCGGCAACACCATGGCGCCGCTGGCGTGGTCCTGGAAGATCGCTTACAGCGCCGACCGCCAGCCGCCTCTGCCGCCGCGCCTGTGGACACCCGGCGTGCCGCTGGGGACCTACGAGCACTTCGCTGACGGCGTCGGGCCCTACTGGCGGGCCTACGGCACCGACGACAGCGAGATCGAGGTCACCGCCGTGGCGCGTCCCGACGCCGGCGCCTGCCTGCAGGTGCGCAAGGTCGGCGCCGCCCAGCGCTTCGCGGTCTACCGCAGCCTCGGCCGCCTCCAGCCCCGCAAGACACCGCGCCTGAGCTTCGACTACTGCCTCTCCGAGGGCACCCGCATCAACCTCCTCTTCATGGTCAACCGCGAGTGGCGCCAGGTGACGATGACCGGCAGCGACCGCCTGCCCGCTCTCGGGGCCATCCCCGAGGCCCGTGCCGATGGCCAATGGCGCCATGCCGAACTCGACCTCGAGGCCCTCTTCAGGGCCGCCTTCCCCGACCAGGAGGAGCCCGACGTGCGCCTGATGGCCTTCGGCGAGTGGGGTGTGCGCAACGACGACGGCAGCACCCTCTGGCTGGACAACATCGCCCTCCTCGGCCCGAGTGGCGCCGCCCCGATGGTCCGCGTCAGCGCCGCCGATGCCACCGGCATCCGCGCCTGGCGCCTGGGCTTCAGCCGCGAGCCGCTGGACCAGCCGAGCGCCGAGACGCCGGCACGCCAGGCGCCGGTGCTCCTGGCCGCGGCGGACGCGCCCGGGCTGTGGTACATCCACGCCCAGGCCCAGGACGGCGCCGGCAACTGGGGCGAGGTCCTGCATTACCCGTACCTCTGCAACGAGCCCATCGCCGACTACGCCGAGAATGGCCTCGAGGCCGGCGCCGCCTGGCGCGTCCGCCCGGGCCGACGCAATGCCTCCGGGTACGCCTACACCTGCCGCGGCAGCGGCGCCAACGAGATCCTCGCCGTCCAGATGGCCATGCAGGCGTCAGGCGATATGGAGATCAGCCGCACCCTGGCCGCCGAGCTGACCGCCGCGACGGTGGTCGAGGTCGACCTCTTCATTGAGGCGGACGAGGCCCTCCCCGTGGCCGCCAGCGCCCGCACCAGCGCCCGCGACGACGGCCTCGTCGTCGGTGACCGCCAGACGCTCGAGCCCGGGCGCTGGCACCGCGGCGTGCGCCTGCGCTTCCCCGCGGGTGCCCTGCGGCGCGGCGGCGCGGCCAAGGACCGGGCGCTGAAGGTCCGCGAACTCGGCCTTGTGGTCACGCCGCCGCGCGGGGCCCGCCTGGCCGTCCTCGCCGACCACCTCCGCCTTGATGGAAAGCTCGCCCTGCCATGAGGCGCCGCAGACCACGGCCGGCAGTGCGGCACGGGAGCCCGTGATGGAGCTCCGGCGCTACGACCTGCCCGGCCGGGACCCCTTCCTTAACCTCGCCATCGAGGAGACGCTGACGCGTTCCTGGAGCGGCGACCGCATCGCCCTGCTCTTCTACCGCCACGACCCGGCCGTCATCCTGGGCCGCAACCAGAACCCGTGGACCGAGGCCGACCTCGCCGAGCTGCGCCGCCGCGGCGTGCCGCTGGTCCGCCGCAGCTCCGGCGGCGGCGCCGTCTACCACGACCCCGGCAACCTGAACTACGGCGTCATCATGCCGCGATCCTGCTACGAGCCGACGCGCGTCCTGGGCGTCGTGGTCGCGGCGCTGCGCGCCCTCGGTATCGACGCCAGGGCCTGCCAGCGCAGCTCGATCTGGATCGGCGATGCGAAGATCGCCGGAACCGCCTTCATGCTCACCGGCCGGGCCGCCCTCCTGCATGGCTGCATCCTCATCGACACCCGCCTCGATGACCTGCGCCGCTTCCTCAACGCCCCGCCGGCCGCCCTCGCCAGCCAGGCGGTGCCCTCGGTGCGTTCGCCCGTGACGCGCCTGCACGACCACGACCCGCACCTCACCCCCGAGGCGCTCTGCGACAGCCTCACCGAGCAGGCCGAACGGGAATTTGCTGACGGCCTGGGAGCGGTGCATGAGGAGCCGCCGGAGCCGTCGACGGAGGTCCTGGAACGCCTCAGCTCGTGGGAGTGGCTCTACGGGCGTACGCCGGCCTTCGAACGCCGCCTCGACAGTCCCCGCGGCGCCATCACGCTCAGCCTGCGACAGGCCCGCGTCGAGGCCGTCACCAGCACCGACGACCGATTCGACCCAGCGCGCCTTGAGGAGGCCCTGCGGGGCTGCCCCTGCGACGGCGAGGCCCTCGCGAACGCCGTGCTGGCCGGCAACGGCCTCACTGCGGCCGCCGCCGCGGACCTCGCCGCTCTCCTGCGCCGCGAGATGCCCGCCCTGCCCACCACCGGCGTATCGGTCACATAGTCCCCGGCGCCTGCCCGGAGGCGCCATGCGCATCCGTGCGCATGTCCCGCGCCGCGGCGCTCCATCAGAGATTCTGCGCCTCGAGCGTGTCCAGACGGCGCTTCGCCTGGCTGGCCCAGGGGTGCTGGGGGTACTGCGCCAGGAAGGCCTTGTACCAGCGCGCGGCCTGCGCCGAAACCCCCGCCCGTTCGTACGAGAAGGCGATCCAGTAGACCGCCTCGTCCACCCGATCGCTCTTCGGCCAGACCTGCAGGGCCCGCTCCAGGTAGGGCACCGCCGCCTGATAACGCGACAGCCGCATGCGGGTGCGCGCCGCAAAGTACACCGCCTTCTCGGCCCAGGGCTTCTCGGGAGTCTCAAAGCCTTTGCGCGCCGCCAGAGCCGTCAGCGGCATGACCGAGGCGACCGCGGCAAACAGCGCCACCACCAGAATGATCAGGAGCTTCTTCATCGGCAGAACCCCTTTCTTCATGAGGATACCGCCTCACTATAGCACCGCCGTGTGCCGCCACAGAAGACGATTCGGCGCCCGGGTTGGACCTCGCGGACCCGGCGGGCACTCCCGCCCCCCCCCCCGCGACGGCTGGAAGGCGTCGTCTGAAGGCGGTATCGTTGCCGCGGCCCTGAGGCCCGGTCCAGGACCGATCACAAAACCGGCCGGTCCGCACGCATCGCGTTCTGCCATTCGAACGGCCGAGCGCGCGGACGCCGCCGGTCACAGCGACAGGACGCCGTCGGATGAAGCCATTCCATCCTCGCGAGATCTTCGCCACCTCCTGGGCCTGGGAGGACGAGCGCTGCCGGCACCGCATGGAGCGCCTCATGGCCGGCTTCGGCCGGCCCATGTCGGAGGTCCGGGTGGTCACCGAGGCGGCACTGCCCGCACTCATCCGGCGCAAGGGCTGGCTCGATGTCTGGAAGCGCCAGGGCTACAATCCATTCACCGGCGATCCGGATCTCGTCTTCAACAAGTTCCGCTGGTTCAGCGAGGCGGAGAAGAAGGCCTGGCACGAGCGCACGCCCCTGCTCAAGGAGAGCCGCGACTTCGCGCACGCGCTGGTCTGCGCCCTGCACGGCTACCCGACCTTCCACCACTACGAGGACGGCAACTACAAGCGGCTCAGACGCGACACCACCTGCTGGGCACTGCATGACCTGCATACCGGCTGGGGCTGCTTCCACAAATGCCAGTACTGCCAGCGCGGGAGCGTGTCGACCATCATGCTGGATGTCGAGGACTGGCTGACGCACGTCGACCAGCTCCTGGCCGACAACCCCTGGCAGAAAGTCATTCGCTTCGATGTCGAGACCGACTGCCTCATCCTCGAGCCGGAGTACGGCATCTGCCGCGACCTGGTCGAGCACTTCGCCCGCCTCGACGACCGCTATCTCATCCTCTTCAGCAAGAGCGACAACGTCGACTTCCTGCTCGACCTCGAGCACCGCGGCCACACGATCATGCTCTGGACCCTGTCGACTCCCACCGTCAGCCGGCGCATCGAGATCGACACCGCCACCACCGAGCAGCGCATCGAGGCCGCCCGCAAGTGCCAGGCCGCCGGCTACCCGGTGCGCTTCAAGTTCAAGCCGATCGTCCCCATCAGGAACTGGCGCCAGGAAGCCACGGCGATGCTCGAGGGGCTATTCGCCGCGGTCCGCCCCGATAACCTCAGCATGGAGATGCTCTTCTTCCGTAATGTGGATGAGCTCAAGAAGATGTTCGACCAGGATCTCTTCGACCCCGAGTTCTTCCGCATGATGGAGCGCCATGAGGCCGAACACGGCATCCCCGATGAGTACAAGATCATCCCCGCGGCCTTCCGCATCGAGGTCTACGAGTACTACGCCGCCGAAGTCAGGCGCCTCAGCCCCGAGACACCCCTCTCACTCTGCGCCGAGAGCGCCGCGGTGTGGGAGCACATGGCACCCCTGCTCAGCCAGGGCCCCGACGACTTCATCTGCAACTGCGGCCCGGCCTGCATCCCACACCTCAAGCCCGGCAGCATGGTCAACGGCCCCGACTACAAGCCCACCATCGCAACGCCCTGAAGCCGACGCCCGCGCGCCCTTGCGCTTCCAACCCGGTGACAGTACAGTCACCGCATGACTCCATGGATCAACGACATCGGCTTCCTGCACCCCAAATCTCGATGAAATCTATAGTAGTTCTTGGTGGGACGTGAAGAACCGTGGCATCCGGGGGTCGGCGACGGCCCGATCCCAGAACGAAAGGAGACGGTCATGTCGACTTACACGTCGCTGGCGATCTCGAGACCGGAGGACCTGATCTTCGGGCGCGCCCCCAGGCCGGTGCGGACCCGGAGCGGCATGGTGATTGGCGGGGGGACGGTCTACCCCGAGCTGAATTTCACGCTGCCCCCGATGCCGATCGACGCCGGCACCCTGCCGGAGATCCGCCGGCAGTATGCCGACATCATCAGCGGCGCGACGCAGCGTGCGGCGGAGCTCGGCGTGCCGGGCCTGGTGGTGGAGTTCGAGACGCTCCCGCCGATGTGCGAACAGCCCGCCGTAGGCATCGAGCTGGCGCGCATCCTGCTCGACGGGCTGGCGGCGGCTGAGGCCCGCCACGGCCTCAAGGGCGTCCTGCGCATGACCCCGAACGACCTGCGCGAGATGACCCGCCCGTCCCTCATGCGGCAGGGGCCGTTCCTCGAGCAGATGCTGCAGACCCTCGAGGGCGCGGCGGCCGCGGGCGCAGAACTCCTGAGTATCGAGTCGACCGGCGGCAAGGAGGTCAGCGATGACGCCCTGACCTTCTGCAGCCTGCCGCAGGTGATCTTCGCGCTCTGCGTCCTGGGCGTACGCGACATGCGCTTCCTGTGGACCGAGCTGAAGACGATCGCCGACCGCCACGGCGTCTTCTGCGCGGGAGATACCGCCTGCGGGTTCGCCAACACCGCGATGGTGCTCGCCGAGAAGCAGTACATCCCGCGGGTCTTCGCCGCCGTGGTGCGCGCCGTCAGTGCGGTCCGCACTCTGGTCGGCTACGAGTGCGGCTGCGTCGGCCCGGGAAAGGACTGCGGCTATGAGAATGTCTTCCTCAAGGCAATCACGGGCTGCCCGATGGCTATGGAGGGCAAGACGGCGGCCTGCGCCCATCTCAGCCCCCTGGGCAACATCGCCGCCGCCACCTGCGACACGTGGAGCAATGAGTCCGTCCAGAACGTCAAGCTGCTCGCGGGGATGGCTCCGACCGTCTACGCCGAACAGCTCAGCTACGACTGCCGCCTCCTCAATGTCGCCTCGGCCCATGGCGCGGCCGCGGCACGGACGCTGCGCGACTGGCTCGTCGAGAGTGACGCCGGGCTGGATCCGCAGGCGTGGATCCTGCGTCCGGATGTCGTGATCGACATCGCCTCGGCGATCGTCGCCGCGCCGGAGCCCTACGCCGCCGGCCGCGCCGCCGCCGCGGCGGCGCTGAAGGCGATTCGATCCGCGGACGCCGCCGGCGCCCTGGCGGTCCCGGAACGCGAACGCGCCTGGCTCGACACCATGGAAGATACCCTGGCCGGATTGCCTGCCGATGAGTCGGCCTTCATCGACCAGATGCTCGGCGAGGTCGACACGGCACGCTTCACCCTGTCCGAGTACGGCCTGTAGGGCCGTTGCCAGAAACAGGCCGGGGGACGCTGCGCTCTGGCGGCGTCCCCCGGAAGAGGGGGAGTGGGTCATACAGTCCTTGGGCTAACCCTTGAGATCTCGAGGACCTCTCTTGCTGTATGTGATGGCTGTGACCCACTCGGCGGAGTCAGCGAGGTGCGTGCCTTACTCAGCACGTCCCGCGCTCCGTAGCCTATCGACACCGGCACCGCGCCCGGGTTCCAGAAGAGACGCCGCGGTACCGCAATCAGGCGCGGCGGCGGCGGTGCAGGCGCCAGCCTGCCGATCCGATCCCGCTGCAGCCGTGTCCTATCCGGCGCCCGGGCGCCGGATAGGACGCCACGAACGACCGCTCGCCACGCGTGTTGGGCCGCGAGTGCGCACAGACGCGAACGCCTCCACGAGCCGCCACGGCGCCGACTGACGTCGGCACCCGCCTGCTGGAGCGCGAGTGTCCACAGACGCAAACGCCTCCACGAGCCGCCACGGCGCCGACAGCACAAGGACGCGATCGTTCATACGAGTGCCTTGGCCTTCCCTCTGAAGCCCCCAGGGCTGTCTGACAGTCCGGTTCTGGCACCCTTTCAGGGTGCGCGGTTCCTGGGTTCGCGTTTCCGGGGGTCGTGCTCTCGCGCGACCCCCAGCTACGATCTGGCACCCCTTCAGGGAGGCCAGGTGGGCGCTGCGTAGTGCGGCGCACGTGGATTGTGAGCGAAGCACCCGCGCATCGCGAATAATCCAGGCTAGAGTAACCGCTTTCGCGGTCGCCACCGGGAGTCACTGGAGAGAGGGCGACTCGCCGCGAGACCACAACGGCGGACGGCCGCGGCGTCAGGCGCCCGGGGCAAGGAGGAGGCGGACCATGCACAGGCTCTGCATACGATGGACACTCGTCGCGCTGTTCGCGGTCGGCCTGGCGGCCAGGGCGGCCGACGATCCGACGCCGGCGCTGCAGCCCCTGAAGCCCCTCAATGACCTCCACCTCGGCCTCTGGACCGGACAGCTCCAGAGCCTCACCCACGCCCGCGACTTCAACCGCTTCGGCGGCGCGGAGCCCTCCGGCAGCTCGTCGACCCTGGCGCTGACCCTCAACTACGTCTCGCCGGAGTGGCATGGGCTCAGCCTCGGCGGACAGTACATCCACAGCGAGGCGCTCTTCGCCCACAACCCCGACGTCCCCATCAACAACAGCTTCCACATCCTCAACCACGCCTACGTCGCCTACCGCTTCGAGGAGTTCTGCCTGCCGAAGACCACCCTGCGCGCCGGCCGCATCAAGCCCGACTTCCTCATGATGAACGGCCTGGCGCCGCGGCAGAAGGAACAGGCCTTCGAGGGCGCCATGCTTCGCAGCGAGGACATCCCGGACCTCGCCCTCAGCCTGGGGTGGATCCGCAAGTTCAGCGCCTGGAGCACACGCCACAAGAACCAGCCCAACGACTTCTGGTTCAACTACCGGTTCACCGATGTCGCCGACCTGGCACGCCGCCCCTACGAGACCTCGGGAACCTACGTCGCCGACGTCGTCTACACCGGCATCGAGCGCCTCCGCCTGAACGTCGGCGACTGGTACTCCGAAGACCTCATGAACCTGCTCTACGTCAGCCCCACCGTCGAACTCCACCCCCGACTCTCCTGGACGGGCATATGGGCCCACCAGCGCAGCACCGGCAAGTGGCATGACGACGACGCGAACGGCGGCACGGCCCCGGCCGACCTCGAGGCCCAGTACCTGCAGGCTTACCTCACCTTCAAAGCAACCCCGCGTCTGAAGATCATGCCCGGCTATGCCTGGGTCCCCGGCCGCAACGACGACGGCGATAACCACAGCTTCCAGGATCTCTTCCAGGCCGACCTCCTGCCCCTGGTCGGACTCATCGGAAGGCCCTACGGCTATCTCGCCGGTGCCCGCATGGGGTACCTGTCGGCCCTCTACAAGCCAACCACGGGCACCTCGATCTGGGTGCACTACGTCTACACCGACGTCGACAACGCCTACACCTGGGCCTACGACGGCCAGGAGGTCAACCTCGTCGTCGGGCAGCAGCTCACCCCCGCCTTCAGCGTCGCCGTCAAGCTGGCCTACGCCTGGTTCGACGGCCGCGAGGGCAACGGCGACAGCAACGCCAACGACGCCCGCCTCTTCCTGACCTACCGGTTCTGAGGTGCTATTGTGCACAGGGGCTGGAGGCCGCCGGCATGGAGGGATTTCTCACCGAGGAGGGACAGCAATGGCCGACACACTCATTCCACATGAACGCATCGAGCGCGCCATTCTGCTGGTTCGCGGCCAGAAAGTCATGCTCGACCGCGACCTGGCGGAGCTGTACGGAGTCGAGACCAGGGCACTGAACCAGGCGGTGAAACGGAACGCGCGGCGGTTTCCCACAGATTTCATGTTCGAGCTGAACCGGGAGGAGATCGAGAGGATATCACAGATTGTGACATCCTCCACGGACTTGCGCTTCTCCAAGCGCGTCTGCGCCTTCACGGAACAGGGAGTGGCCATGCTGTCGGGCGTGCTCAACAGCAACCGCGCTGTCGAGGTCAACATCGCCATCATGCGCGCCTTCGTGAAGCTGCGGGAACTGCTCGCCTCGAATGCCGAGCTGTCGCGGCGGCTGGACGAGCTGGAGGCGACGTACGACCAGCAGTTCAAGATCGTCTTCGACGCCATCCGCCGCCTGATGGCACCGCCGCCCGCGCCCCGGCGCCGCCGAATCGGCTTCGACGACGTCCGCGAGGAACCGGCAGGGTACGAACCGCTGAGACGTGGCGCGAGTCCCGCCCGCAGAACGGGGGCAGCGTGCCCCGACGCGTCTGTGGGCTGTACGTCTGTCATCAAAGGGTAATCCCTCCCCATGCCCCAAGGGGGCTTCGTCCCAGAGCCCAGGGTTGCGGTACCTCCGCTACCCTGGGATGGCCCATGGCCATGTGCCACAACCCCAACGAGGGTTGCGTCGGCCGGATCGCCAGGGGCCGGCGCACCGGCACCATGACACAACCCCCCTTGGGGTTGGATGGGCGGGATGGGACCGGGACCCAGGGTAGCGCCCGAGCCGCAACCCTGGGCTGGGGGACGCAATCCCCTTGGGCTAGGGGAGCCGCCCGACCAATGCCCCTCGTCGAGACCTTTCCAGGGGAGTCCAAGACAGGCGAGATGGACGCCCCCTATCTTCACCAGAGGTACGCAGTTGCCGGAAGAGCCAGAATTTGCCCACGCATCCGGTCGGCACGCCCTGAGACAACGACTCCATGTGCCACGATGGCGGCGGCACGCGGCCGGCGGGAACGTGTTGCCGCCATGCTGTCCCACGGGGGTGGGGACCCGCGGCCCGGTTTGGCACATGGGTGTCACGCCAGGGCCCGCCAACCGAAGGCTTCCAGAGGCCCCCTACTCCTCCGAGTCCTCCGATTCCTCCGACTCATCCCAGTCGTCCGGGTCGTTCGAGCCCGGGTACTGCTCCGGGTCCGGGCCGATCCTCTCGAGGATCTGCGGGGCGGCGATCAGGGCGTCCGCCTTGGATGACCGCAGCTTCTGGATCTTGAAGATCCACCTATCGCCGGGATCAAAGAGGTAGAAGAGCTTCTTCCGCCCTGTCGGCAGGGCGTCGCGGATCTCGATGTCGCCGTAGTCTTCCCGCTGCGCTTCCCAGAGTTCCGACACGGACAGCCACGTCTTCTGGGCCCAGGGGGACGCGCTGTTGGCGATGCAGAACCCGAACACATGATCCCGATCGAAGGACACGGCGTCCTGGATCATCTCGTGCAGGTCAATCAGGGACGCGGTGTCCTCCATGGCAACGACCCGGACACACGGCTCGTTCAGGTCCGCGCCACCGACGCATGTGATTCTGAGTCGAATGACCATGACGTACCTCGTGCCTCGTCGAACCATCGCGTTGGCGACGCAGCGGCTCTTGCGCGCCCTCCGGTCGGAGCTCCGGGGCTGCTCCAAACTCACACTCTGGCACCCCTTCAGGGTGCGTTTTGGTGGGGCTCCGGTCCCGGGGGTCGGGCTGCGCGCGACCCCCGGCTACGGTCTGGCACCCCTTCAGGGTGACCTTTGGAGTGATCCGGATGTAGCCCCATCACGGCTCGGCCAGGGCTTCCAGGGCGGCCAGGACCTCGCGGCGCACTGCCTCGGCGACGCCGCGGTCGCGGGGGACATCCCAGCGGTAGTCGCGGCCCTTGGCGTCAGCCAGGACCCTGGCGCAGGCCTCGCCGAGGAGCCGCGAGGCGTCCTTCCAGGCGGCGCCTTCCCGGCGGGCGGCGGGGGCAGTCTCGACGGCCTGTCGCAGCATCACGAGGTACTCGTAGTCCTGCACGCCCTCGCGGACGGCCTCCATGCCCTTGCCCGGGGTGACGCCCTCGTCGTCGAGGTACATCGGGC
The DNA here is from genome assembly GCA_019136035.1 of Verrucomicrobiota bacterium. Classification (GTDB taxonomy): domain Bacteria; phylum Verrucomicrobiota; class Lentisphaeria; order Oligosphaerales; family JAFGRS01; genus JAGVUW01. The sequence goes on from JAGVUW010000762.1 coordinate 10,510, forward strand.
AGTACGAGCCGCGGCCGTCAGAGGCGTACTCATTCCAGACCGAGAAGCGGCTGTCGCCGCCGAATGACCAGAACCCGGACCAGGTGCCGCCGATGGCGAAGCAGTGCCAGTGCTGCAGGAGGTAGTAGGCGTAGGGGTCGAAGGACCGCGCCGGTCCGTCGGCCGAGTAGAGCCCGAGCTGACGGCCCTCCTGGCGAAGGCCCTCAAAGAGTGCCGGGAACCACTCCTTCGACTGCAGCCACTGCGGCCGGTGCGGCACGATCACGTCCATCGACCGCAACATCGGCAGGCAGCTCTCGGGGTCGCCGGGCTGCGGGTCGATGAAGAGGGTGATCTCGGGTTCCGCCTCTTTGATGACGCGGGCGTAGGCCAGGAGGGCCTCGTACATGGCCTCGTTGTGGGGCTCGTCGATGATGAGCAGCCCGAGCTGACGCGGCGCCATGCCGCGCCGGCGCAGGTGCCCGGCCCAGAAGTGCGCCCAGGCCGCGAGCTTGGCGGTGAAGGCGGGCGTGCCGCGCGGCGCGCCGTCGAAGCCGGCGGTGAGGCGGCTCCAGTCGCCGATAGCCACGTAGACCATGTAGTGGCGCGCCTCGGGCCAGAGGTCGACGAAGGCA
>JAGVUW010000422.1 GCA_019136035.1 Verrucomicrobiota bacterium
GACCTTCTTCCTGACCTTCTTCGAGCAACTGGTGCTCTCGGAGCACCTCTTCGTGCTCGAGACGCCGCTGTTCCGCGTGCGCAACAAGCGCGAGACGGTGTACTGCTACGACGAGCGCGAGCGCGACGCCGCCAGTGCCCGGCTCGGCCGCGGCGCCGAGATGACGCGCTTCAAAGGCCTCGGCGAGATCTCGCCGAATGAGTTCGGCCAGTTCATCGGCGACGACATGCGCCTGCTGAAAGTCACCGTGGAGAACCAGCGGGCCGTGCCCGGCATGCTGGATTTCTTCATGGGCAAGAATACCCCCGAACGGCGCCTCTATATCATGCAGAACCTGATCTGAACGACGCCGTTCAACCCGCGGAAGAGCCCATGCCGGACGACCATGACAACCTGCCTCCCTCGCCGGAGGAAACCGAGGACCGGGGCACGAGCCCCGAGGACTCGGATGACGTCGCGACCGCGACCGACGGCGACGGCGATGGCGGCGACGGCGGCGGCGATGGCGTGCTGGCCCTGCCGGCGCACCCGGCGGACGACCCGGATGGCCTGCGCCAGCTCATGGCGAAGCACTTCATCGAGTACGCCAGCTACGTCATCAAGGACCGCGCCATCCCCGACGTCGACGACGGCATGAAGCCGGTGCAGCGCCGCATCCTGCACTCGTTGCACGTCATGGATGACGGGCGCTTCCACAAGGTGGCCAACGTCATCGGCCACACCATGCAGTACCACCCGCACGGCGACGCCTCCATCGGCGGCGCCCTCGTGGTCCTGGCCGCCAAAGACTACTTCATCGACCGCCAGGGCAACTTCGGGAATATCCTCACCGGCGACCCGGCCTCGGCCGCACGCTACATCGAGTGCCGCCTGACGCCCCTGGCCCGTGAGGTGCTCTTCAACCCGGAGATCACCGAATTCGTCGATAGCTACGACGGCCGCAACCGCGAGCCGGTCACCCTGCCGGCGAAGGTCCCGGCCCTGCTCATGATGGGCGCCGAGGGCATCGCCGTCGGCATGACCACGCGCGTTCTGCCGCACAACTTCAACGAGCTGCTCAAGGCCCAGATCGCCATCCTGCGCGAGCGCCCCTTCAAGCTCTACCCCGACTTCCAGCAGGGCGGCCTGATGGACGTCAGCGAGTACGACGACGGCCGCGGCCGGGTCGTGCTGCGCGCCAAGATCGAGGTCGACTCCGACAAGCGCCTGGTCATCCGCGAGGTCCCGGCCACGACCACCACCGAGTCGCTCATGGCCTCCATCGAGGACGCGGCGCGACGCAACAAGATCAAGATCGCCGGCTTCAACGACTACACCGCCGAGAACGTCGAGATCGAGGTCCTCCTGCCCCGCGGCGTGCACGCCGACGAGGCCATCAAACAGCTCTACGCCTACACCGATTGCCAGGTCGCCGTCAACTCGACCATCATGGTCATCCGCGACAATACCCCGGTCGAGATGACCGTCAGCGAGGTCCTGCGCCGCAACACCGACAAGCTCCTCGAGTACCTGCGCCGCGAACTCGAGATCGAACTCGGCAAGCTCCAGGAGCGCTTCCACGAGAAGACCCTGGTGCAGCTCTTCATCGAGCACCGCATCTACAAGCGCATCGAGGAAGCCGAGACCATCGAGGCGGTCATGGGCGAGGTCCGCCGCGGCCTGAAGCCCTTCCGCGACCAGCTCCGCCGCGACATCACCGACGAGGATATCGAGAAGCTCCTGCAGATCCAGATCCGCCGCATCTCGCGCTTCGATATCGACCGCAACCGCGAGGAGATCGAGAAGATCCTCCAGGGCATGGACGAGGCTCGACACCACCTGGCACACCTCGTCGACTTCACGATCGCCTACCTCGAGAGCCTCCTCACGCGCTTCGGCAAGGCCTTCCCCAGACGCACCCGTATCACCAACCTCGAACAGGTCGACGCCCGCGAGGTCGCCCTCCGCAACCTCCGCGTCGGACACGACCGCGCCAACCAGTTCGTCGGCACCGAGGTCCGTAACTCCAGCCGCAATGACCTGCCCCTCCTCTGCAGTGAGTTCGACCGGCTCCTCCTCCTGCGCAACGACGGCGTCTACTCCGTCATCGCCGTACCCCAGAAACTCTACGTCGGACCGGTCAAGTACCTCCTCCGCGCCGACCGCGAACAGATCTACTCCATCCTCTACCGCGACCGCCGCAACGGCACCCTCTACGCCAAACGCTTCCGCGTCGACCGCTA
>JAGVUW010000638.1 GCA_019136035.1 Verrucomicrobiota bacterium
TCGTAGAGGGCGTTCGTGAGGCCGGCCTCGCCGATGACGTAGGCGCTGCCGCCGGGCTGCTGGCTGGCCAGGAAGCTGGCCGTCGCCAGGGCGCTGGTGTAGAAGTGCTCCTCGGAGACGCTCAGGCCGAGCCGACGCAGCTTCTGACTCAGCTCACGCGGTGAGCGCTCGCTGCTGTTGGTCAGGAAGAGGAAGAGCTTGTCGTGGGTGATGAGCCAATCGAGGAACTCGGCGACGCCAGGCAGGAGCCGGTCGCCGTGGTAGATGACGCCATCCATGTCGCAGATGAAGGCCCGTTTCTCACGCAGATCCCGCATGGCATCTCCTCGCCGCAGCCGTCGCGTGGAGGGCCGCACCGCCCATGTCGCCGCATCCAGGCCGCGTGCGGCCACTATAGCCGGAGTCCACCGCGGCGGTCAAGTAGGCCCGTGGCGCCATCCGCGGACCTATCCGGGCGCCACTCGGCTCGTGGCGCCCACGTCGCGGCGCCGCCCACGGCACCCACCGCTCCCTGCTGTCCCTGCGCGCCCGCCTCAGGGCTGTCTGAAAGACCGGTTCTGGCACCCCCTTCAGGGTGCGTGGTTCGTGGGTTCGCGTCTCCGGGGGTCGTGCTCTCGCGCGACCCCCGGCTACGATCTGGCACCCCTCCAGGGTGGCCAGGCGAGCGCTGACGCGATCGTCGATCAGCCCTGCGCCCGCCTCGGCATCGTTGGCAAGGCCGGCGGGGGGGGTGTATCGTCCCCGCAATGCTGTCTGCCGGACCCGCTGACGGCGGCGTTGCGGCAACCCGGCCGGGCGGTGGCGGTCCAAGGCGGGGTGTGTTTCAACGGGTGCCGCGGCGATACTGCGGCCATGAACCTCAGGAGATGACGATGGCTGGAAAACTGACCGAACTGACCGAGAAGAACTTCGCGGACGTGGTGGCGGCGGGGGCGGTACTGGTGGACTTCTGGGCGCCGTGGTGCGGGCCGTGCCGCATGCAGACGCCGATCCTCGAGGACCTCGCCGGCGACGTCGCCGGCGCCTGTGTGATCGCCAAGGTCAACGTCGACGAGGCCCCCGCCCTGGCGGCCAAGTTCGGCGTGCGCTCGATTCCGACCCTGATCCTGTTCAAGGATGGCAAGGCGGCGCAGCAGTGGGTCGGCGTCCAGCAGAAGGACGTCCTGAAGAAGGCCCTTGCCTGAGAACGTCCCGGGGGTTAAGCGAGACGGCGCCCGGCGGGCCGACAGGCCTGCCGGGCGCCGCGTGTTTTTGCGCTCACAGCCCCGCCGCGCGCGGCGGCCGGGCCGGTCAGGCGGATGGTCCCTCCGTCTCTAGGCTGAACCACTGCCATGCAGTGCTTTGGCGGACCCTGGCCAGCCTCTCGCACGCGCAAGAAACTGCCCGCACAGCGCCGGACTCGCCGCAAGCGGAAGGCCCCTGGTGACCCCGACGGGAGATCGACGGCAAAGCCGTAAGCCTCCCGTATATCGGAGCTTCCGTCACTGGCAGGTAACGGCCAGTGGAGGAAGATCCGTCAGGGGTTCCATTTCCACTGAGACGGCGCCAGGGCCTGGCCGCAGGTCATCCAGGAGACATGGCCATCGGCAAAGCTGAAGTTGTTGCCGAAGTTGTGGCGGCCGAAGAGACCGGGGACGGTATTGGTTTCGACGTAGATCCAGACCACGCCGACGCTCTGGGCGGGGGCGCTGGGGATGGAGCCGGCGGCGGCGAGGTAGGAGTCGCCCATGACGATGAGCTGTGACGGGGTCTTGATCTTGGCCAGGGGCAGGCCGTCGTACATGTAGAGGTTGCCGCCGACGCGGTCCGGCCGGCCGATCTGATAGCCGACGCCGCGCCAGTTCATGCCGTAGCCGGGGAGCTGGTCCGGCTCCGACGGGCAGTAGACGACCTCGCGGGTGACGCCATAGGTCTCCAGGGCTTCGTACCAGTAGATGTACTTGCCCGACTGGTAGATCTGGGCGCCGCCGAGCTTCTCCTTATTGTCGTCGGCGTACATCATCCAGCCGAGCTGGATCTGCTTGAGGTTATTCGTGCAACTGATGGCGCGGGCCTTCTCACGAGCACGGCTCAGGGCCGGCAGCAGCATCGCCGCCAGAATGGCGATGATCGCGATCACCACCAGGAGCTCGATCAGCGTAAACCGGCGACGCGAACAACGCGAACGTGATGTGCCCATAGTACCCGACCCGCCTTTCTTTCTGACGCACAAAGACTACC
>JAGVUW010000334.1 GCA_019136035.1 Verrucomicrobiota bacterium
AACGTCGACTGGTTCGACGACGAGGGCTGGGCCGCGATCACCGAACACTGGGCCATCGCCGCCTGGGTGGCGCGCGAGGCCGGCTTCAGGGGCTTCCATGTCGACCCCGAGGCCTACACCAAGCCCTTCCTGCAGTTCAGCTACGCCGCCCAGGCCCAGGCCGGCCAGCACCGCTTCGACGAGTACGTCGAGAAGGCCCGCGAACGCGGTCGCCAGGTCATGGCGGCCGTGGCCCGCGAGTACCCGGATGCCGTCGTCTTCTCCTACTTCCTTAACAGCATCTGCCGCGGCGCCACCGGCCACGAGGACCCGCGCCGGCTCCTCGAGGGCATGGGCTACGGCCTCCTGCCGGCCTTCGTCGACGGCTGGCTCGAGGCCGCGCCGCCGACGATGACCTTCGTCGACGGCTGCGAGTCCGCCTACCTGTACAACCGCGAGATGCAGTTCCTCGAGTCGGCCGTGGATATCAAGGGCGCCTGCCAGGAGCTGGTCTCGCCGGCAAATCGGGCCCGCTACCGCTCCCAGGTCCAGGTCAGCTTCGGCATCTACCTCGATGCCTACTGGAATGACGAGACCTCGCGCTGGCGCGTGCAGACCGACGGCACCCCGCCGGTGCGCAAGCTCTACGAGAACGTGCGCGGCGCCCTGCGGGCCTGCGATGAGTATGTCTGGGTCTACGGTGAGAAGTTCCGCTGGTGGCCGACCGGCAACCGCGGCGTGCGGCCGCAGAGCTGGCCCGAGGCCCTCCCCGAGTGCGATGACGCCCTGCGCCTGGCCCGCGACCCGGCCGCCTTCGCGACGGCCCTCCGAGAGCGCCTGGTGGCCTCCGGCGAGCTGGTCAACCTCGCCCGCAATGGCGACTTCGCCAGCGAGAGCATCCCGGCCACCGGCGACATCCCGGCGGCCGACTGGAAGAGCGGCGGGGCCCCGGCCGGGTGGACCACCTGGCAGACCGAGCAGGACAAGGGCGTCTTCTCGTGGGACCGCGAGGCCGGCGCCGCCAAGGTCGTCGGCGTGGTCCACAGCGGCTGCCTGATTCAGCGCCACCGCGTGACGCCCGGCGATACCTACCTGGTGCAGACGCGGGTGCGGCGCACCGGGGGCTCCACCGCGAGCATCCGCGTGCGCTGGCAGACCCCCGCGGGCACCTGGACGCGTGAGACGGAGGACGTCCTGGCGCCGGCCGGAACGCCCGACGCCGAGGGCTGGAGCCGCATCACGGCCGTCGCGACCGTCCCGCCGGAGGTCGGCTCGCTGGTCGTCCTCCTGGGGGCGGCCTCGCAGCGCCAGGCCGAGGACGCGATCTGGTATGACGACGTCGAGATCTGCCGGCTGCACGGCGAGGGCCTCTTCGCACAGCCGCCGCAGCGCTTCGCCGAGGCGCCGAAGGAGTAGGTCCCGCGAACCAGGCGCGACCCCGGGCGCCGGGCGGCGGCGCGCCGGCAATACCGAGACGATGCTCGGCGCTCCCAGGGAGGCGGCTAAGGACCGCCGCCGTCACACTGGGGGCGCCGACCATGGCAGGACGAACCATCGCTCGCGGCGCCGCGCGGCGGCCTTCCGCTCCGGCGCCCTGAGAGGGCATCATTCATCAGCCCAGGGCAACGCCCTGGGAAGCCGGATAGGACGCATCGCAGGCTGTAAGTCTGCGACAGAACGACGCGGGTTTCCCTGCGAAGCATACGAAGGAGTCGCCGGTCATGCTCTCCATGAAGATCGCGGTTCAGGATCGCGGCGGCCTGGCCGGTCCGCGGCCGGTGACCGGCGGCGTGCCGGTTCGCGAGGGCGCCGCGCCGGCGGGTTCGGCCTTCGTCCTGCACACGGCCGCCGGCAAGGGGGTGCCGTTGCAGACGCGCGTCCTGGCGCGCTGGAAGGACGGCAGCGCCCGCTGGCTGCTCCTGGATTTCGCCACCGCGGTGGCAGCCGGCGGCCGTGCCGACCTGGTCCTGAGCACGGCCGCCGCAGCCGCGGCGGCGATGCCGCCGGCGGCACCCGGGCCGGCCCTGTCCACCGCCGCCGGCGGCGCCGCCGCCCTGGTCGACGGCATCCTCGAGGTCGGCCTCGAGCTGACTCTCGCCGACGGCACGCTCTGCCATGCCGTCCTCGGCGAGCCCGCCGTCGAGGACGACGGGCCCTGCCGCCGCACCCTCCTCTGGCGCGGCGACTTCCGCACCCCGGGCGGAGCGCGCGTCTGCCAGGTCCGCCTGCGCGGCTCGAGCTACGCGGGGACGTCCCGCCTGCGCCTGGAGCCGCTCCTCCTCGTCGACGCCGCCGACGGCATCCTGATGCACCTCCGCAGCCTCGACCTGGTGGTCCGGCCGGCCGGTCTGACGGCGACGGGCGTCCGCCTCGGCGGCGAGCCTGGCTGGAGCGGCCCGGCCGACGGCGCCGTGCGGCTCTTCCAGCGCGACGATGAATCCAGTGAGCTGCAGGGCGCCGCCGGCCGCGGCGGCAAGGCCCCGGGCTGGGCCGAGCTGCGCCTCGGCGAGCGCACCGTCGCCGTCGCTCTGCGCGACTTCTGGCAGCAGTGGCCCAAGAGCATCGGCGTCGCCGGGGGCGCCCTGCGGGTCGGGCTCTTCCCCTCCTTCCAGGCCGGCGATTTCGACCACATGGAGCCGTGGTACAAGCACGCCTACCTCTTCAGCGAGAACTGCTACCGCCTGCGCAATGGGCAGTCGCGCCGCTGGGACCTCTGGATCGACACGCGCGGCGACGGCGCCGCCCTCGCCGCCGCCGCCCAGGCGCCGTCACTCCCGGCCGCCGACCCGCAGCAGGCCATCGATACCGGAGTCTGGGACGACATCGCGCCGGCCGGCACGCCCGCCATGGCCGAGTACGACCCCTGGACGCGGAACCTCTACGACGCCTACGGCGAGTCCATCCGGCACGAACGCGACTACGGCGCCATGAACTGGGGCGACTGGTTCGGCGAACGCCATGTCAACTGGGGCAACCACGAGTACGACACCGTCAACCAGCTCCTCATCCAGTTCGCCCGCACCGGCGACCCGGAGTACTTCCATACCGCCGAGGCCGCGGCACGGCACTCGGCCGAGGTCGACGTCGTCCACCACGTCAACGCCGACCTGGCCGAGTACTTCACCCGGAACTGGCCGACCAAGGGCTACCCGCCGCGGCCCGGAATGGTCCACGAACACTGCGTCGGCCACGTCGGCTGTTTCTACCCGATCGAGACCGTCCGCAAGCTCCTCGTCGAGCACCGCATCGGCAACTCCGACCGGCCGTACCTCTGCCTGGATCCCTTCAACCTCGGGCACATCTGGACCCAGGGCCTGGTGCGCTACTACTTCCTCACCGGCGATGCCTTCGTGCGCGAGACGGTCGAGGCCATCGGCGACAACCTCGCCCGCCTGGTCGAGGATGGCATCTACGACTTCGCCATCGAGCGGCTGGCCCCTCCTCGCCATGGCCGGCGCCTACGAACTGGACTTCGACGAGCGCTACCTCAAGGCCATGCGGAACCTCGTCGACCGCGCCCTGGCACGGCAGGACCCCCACTGCGGCGGCTGGCTCTACCAGCTCTACCCGGGGCACTGCCTCTGCACCACCCGCAAGCACGTCGGCATGGCCGCCTTCATCCTCGCCATCCTCGTCAACGGCCTCAGCCGCTATGGCCAGCTCACCGGCGACGAACGCATCCCGGAGGCGGTGCGGCGGGCCGTGACCTTCATGAACAACGACACCTGGGTCGACCAGCGCCGCGGCTGGCGCTACACCTCCTGCCCGGCCAGCGCCTTCCATGGCCAGTACGGCGTCATCGTCATGGCCGTGGTCAACGCCGTGCGCCTGGCCGGCGACCCGGAGCACCTGCGCATCCTGCGCCTGGCCTGGGAGGCGAAGTTCGATGACCTGAAGAAGGCGCCGCCGCCGGGACCGGGCCAGGGCAAGGCCTACACCGGCACCATCTACGGCTGCCCCGAGGCCGCCGGGCTCCTGGCACGGCTGAGCTGAGACGGCCCGGCCGCCGCGGGCAGGTGCATGCGGGGCGGCGGTGTGGTATCCTATCGTGGTGCCGGGACGCGGTGTCTCGGGCGCGGAGCGCGCCGCGGCGGTCGCGGTGCGCGGGTGGGTTCTGTCGTCTGCATGGGGTCTGCCGGGAGGAGCGTCTGATGAAGACTGTCCTGGGGGTCGCGGTCGCGCTGGCGGTACTGTCTACGGCGTTCGGCCAGGAGGCGCCTGACCTGCGCTTGGGCGCCGGCGGCCGGATTGTCACGGCCGAGAACGCGACGCCGGCCGAGATCTTTGCCGCGGCGCAGCTCAAGGCCTACCTCGACGCCATCACCGGCGCCGCGTTCACCATCGTCGAGGAGACTGCCCACGACGGCACCCCGGCCATCCACGTCGGCCCGACCCGCCTCGCCGCGGCCCAGGAGGCCGGACCGTACGGCCCCGAGGAGCACCACATCAAGGCGGTCGGCAACGATGTCTTCATCATGGGCGGCCGGCCCCGCGGTGTGCTCTACGGTGCCTTCGACTTCCTCGAGCGCTTCGGCGGCGTGCGCTTCCTGAGTATCGACGCGGAGCACGTGCCGAAGGCCCCCGCCGTCGTCGTGCCCGCCGGGGCCGACCTGCGGCACCGCCCGGCCTTCCTCTACCGCGATATCTACCCCGGCCATGCCGAGATACCCGGCCTCTACCGCAGCAAGGTCCGGCAGAACAGCGGCGGCACCGCCGAACTCGGCTTCAGCGAGCGCTACGGCTCACCCCGCGGCGTCCACTCAATGCATCTCTACTCGGCCGATTTCCCGAAAGAGATCTCGTGGATGAACAAGAACGGCACCCGCCAGGTCGTCGATACCCCCCACAATGGCTCGATATGCTTCTCGCAGCCGGAGGTCCTCGACCGCTTCGAGGCCAAGCTCCGGGGCTACGTGCAGCAGGACCGCGCCGGCTGTGACAAGACCGGGGCGCCGTACCCGGTCTTCTATGTCGTCGATATGAACGACTGCGCCGTGGAGTGCTTCTGCCCGGAGTGCCAGGCCTTCGTCAAGGAGCACGACGTCTCCGGCCTGGTCATCCACTTCATGAACCGCCTCTGGGACCGCGTCGCCGGCGACTTCCCCGACATCTACCTGATGATGTTCGCCTACCACGACTCCACGACGCCGCCGCCGAGCGGCCTGCGGCCCAAGGGCAACGTCATCGTCCGCCTGGCCTACATGGACCACGAGTTCGCCGGGTCGGGCAAGGTCAAGCGCGACGTGCTCTTCCCGCTCGACCACCCCAACAACCGGCCCTACGACGAGGCCATGACCGCCTGGCAGCGGACCGCCGAGCACATCGCCATCTGGGACTACTGGAAGCTCTTCCGGGGCGGCTTCCAGACGCCCGTGCATAACCTCGCCGCCATACCCGGCCTGGTGCGGCGCTACCGCGCTATCGGCGCCAAGCACTTCTTCGTCGAGATGGAGCTGGGCACGACCGTCCCACTGGCCTTCTTCGACCTGCGCTACTACCTCGGCGCCAAGATGATGGACGACCCTGATCTCGACGCCGACCGGCTCATCGCCGAGTACATGGCCCTGGCCTACGGCAAGGCCGCGCCCGCCATGCAGGAGATCGCCAAGTACACCGTCCAGCGCATGACCGAGATGACCGAGCCGCTCGGCGCCGTGCCGCCCGAGAAACGCCCGTTCACCGATGCCGCCTTCTTCACCACGCTCTACGGCCTGCTCGACCAGGCCGAACAGGCCGAGGCCGGCAACCAGGCCGTCCTCGAACGCATCGGCCAGGAACGCCTCGTCGTCGATCACGCCTATCTCTACCTTTGGGACGTCACCAAGAACCCGCTCGGCCTCGACCCGAAGGCCCTCCGCCAGCGTATCACCACGGCCGCCGACCGCTTCGGCCAGAGGTACTTCCCGCGGACGTGGGCACGGGAACGCGGACCCGCCATCGAGTTCCTCGCCAAGGATATCGACTTCCCGGAGAAGCAGGCCGCCATCACGGCACGAGTCCTGGCGAGCGTCCCCACCGAGGGCCGCGAGACGATCGAGCTCACCGCCGCGGAACTCGACGGCGGCGGCCTCGCCGATGACCCGGCGGCCGTCAAGGGCAAGGCCCGCGTCAAGGACAGCGACGGCAAACCCGACTACCACGCGAATCCCTTCACCTACGGCATCTACGACTGGAAATTCGCCCGGCACCTCACCACCGCTACCCTGCCGAAAGAGGACACGCCCCAGGACGAGGCCTACCACTGGTACTACGCCGGACGCACACGCATCTACTCGGACCGTACACGGCTCTGGACACATTGGTCCTGGACCATGAACTTCTCGCTGAAGAAGGGCATGGAGGCCGAGGACTACAAGCAACCCTACGACGTCTACCTCTCCGCCAAGCTCCAGGGACCCTCCTACGTCAAGGGTTCCGCCCAGCCCGACGAGATCCGCGTCGACCGCGTCATCCTCATCAAGGTCAATCCCGACGAGCCGCTCCCGGCGGCGGCCGGGGCCAAATAGGTCCGCGGCCCCGCCCGGGGACCTCCCCCGGGCGCCGTCGGCGCCCGGAGGAGAGGCCGAGCCGACCCTCGGCGCTCCCAGGGGCGGCGGCCGGGGACGGCCGCCGCTACACCCGCGTCACCTGCGTGGAACGCCGGACATGGCAAGGCGGAACAGCGCTCGCTGCGCCCTCCCCGTCGGAGTACCGGCTTCAGCCGGAAGTGTGCCGCGTGCCTTCAGACCGCGGCAGCATCCGGGGCCGCGCCGGGCTGAAGCCGGTCAGGTCAGATACCCCGTCAGACCGGCTTGCCGGGGTGGGTTAACTCCGACGGCACCAGACCTGCCGCCAGGAACTGCTCCGGCGACAGCACCGGCAACGCGACGCCCCTGAAGTGCGCCGTGTCACGGGTCAGGATGCAATCGGCGTCGGCGTGGAGGGCACAGACGACCTGGATGGCGTCCTCGAAGTCCGGAAGCGCACTGGCCAGGGCCTGGTCGAGCACCGCCGTATCGCAGGCCACCGGCGTGAAGCTGGCACGCAGCAGCCTGAGGGAGGCAAGCGCCGTCTCGGCATCGGTGAAGCGCCGCAGGATGTAGAAGATGTTGGAGAAACTGATGGCCGAGACCAGCCCGGTAATCTGGCGCTGCTCGGCAAGAAGCCACACGCGCCGAGCGGCCTCAGCAAACGGCGCGCGATCCCTCAGGACATCGAGAAGGACATTGGTGTCAAGAAAGACCCTCATGGCGTCCCGATCCCGTGACGCTCGAGGAGGGCGTCGGTAAGCAGGTCGCGGTCGGAGCGCTCCGCCGGGGCCTTGATGATGCCCGTCAGACGCGCCGCCGCCGAATCCGCCGGGATCGCCGCGCGGCTCTGCTCCTGCACCGCCATGGCCTTGACCATGCCGGCAAGCATGGCCGAGACGCTGGTGCGATGCCGCCTCGCAAGCCGCTTGGCCGCGGTCACGACGTCATCATCCATACTGAGCGTCAGCTTGGCCATGGCACCGACCTCCGCGGAATACGTATTGACTACGGTTAACAATACGTAAAACGGCCGACGAAGTCAAGCCCCGGTCACCCGCACCTGGGGCGCAGTAGGTCCGCGGCGCCGTCCGTGGACCTCCCCCGGGCGCCGACGGCGCCCGGAGGAGAGGCCGAGCCGACGCTCGGCGCTCCCAGGGTGGCGCGTTGCCGACCCGACGCTACGGGCGCTCGCGGACCACGACGGCCGCGTAGCCCTCCGGCAGGCGCAGCTCGGCGAGCGTGCGGCCGTCGCGGCGGACCTGGCGGGCTTCCTCGCCCGCGGTCCGACGGCCCTCGCGGTCGTAGACGTGGATCGCCATGGCGCTTTCTTCGCCCCAGCCGAAGAGGCCGCTGCGGTTGGTCACAATGCGCTCTTCGGCAATCAGGAAGCCCTCGTGCAGCTCGATCGGGGTGCTCGGGAACATGTGCTCGGTGATCGTCGCGTGGGTCGGGTAGACGGTGCGCGAGTACCAGGCGTACAGGCAGCCCCAGTCGAGGGCCTTGAGCATGACCTCGTAGCAGTCCTGCTGCGAACGCTCGGTGAGGTGGTCGCCGAGCGCGATCGGCGTGTACAGCAGCATGCGGTGGCAGTTCGTGATGCTGCCGGTCTCGGTGAAGGCCTGGAACTTCAGACGTGCCAGGGTGCGCGACATCGGGGCGCCGTTGTAGAACGCCGGCACACCACGGTCGCGAATGCGGCGGATGTGGTGCTCGAGGAACGGCAGCGAGACCAGATGCACCGCGGATTTCAGGCGCGTCAGGGTGTAGGTCTTGCCATCGATGTCGCCGGAACACCCATCCCACAGCCCCGGCGTGTAGGTGTAGTCGCCGCGCGACTGGTTGTACTCGTCCCAGTAGAAGGCATCCGCACCCAGTTCGTCCAGACGGAGGTCAATGCCGGCACCGATCGCCTTGCCAAAGGCGTTCTCCAGGGTCGGCACGTACAGGTAGTAGTGCGGCAGGCTGTACGACATCTGCTTGCCAGAGGCATCCAGACGACGACAGTCGCTGTATTTCTCGACATTTTCGTCCATGACGTCGATATAGCAGTGGTAGTAGATGGCGTAGGCAACACTGCCATCCGGGAAGGCCTCGCGGACGCGGCGGTGGGCATCGCGGTAGAACTGGACGTTCTTCGGGTCCTTCAGGAGCTCCTGGAAGGCGAGGCCCTGCGGCACACGGCCCTGCCACTTGGCGCAGTACAGGCCGTCGCTGACCACGTTGGCGCTCTTGCGCTCGATGAAATGGCGATACTGCTCCGGGGTCCACTGGGTCACCGGCGCGCGGTAGTCGAGGAACGCCGACAGAATCGTCATCGGGAAGTTCACCTCGAGCAGCCGCCGCGCGGCGTTGATGAAGCGCCACGAATCCGGCTGCGCCACCGGCACGATGGCCCACTCGGCGGTGTACTCGCCGCCGCCCTTGAGCACGAAATGCCGATCGGCAATGGCGATGCCGCCGTCACCCGCCGACTGGTCGACGTGGACGCGGAAGACGTCGTTCAGGGGCAGCATCCCGACGCCGCTCCCGGCCGTGGTCAGGAAGGCACTCGGCTGCTCCGGGATCGCCATGCTCCCGACGCCGCTCGGCAGGCGTATGCCGGCAAGCCAGACGCCCGTGACGCGCTCCGGACCCGGCGCACAACGGTACGTCTGCATCACCGGGACGTGCTCAGCCCCGAGATTGGTGAAGGTGTCGCGCACCTCGATCCACTCAGGATGCGGCACCACGACGCGCCGGAAGCCGTACGACGGCGAGGCGCCCCCGTAGAGCTTGCCATCGGGGGCCGAGAAGGCGCCGGTGACCTCGAACGGCTCGCCGTTGACCGTGAAGCGCACGGCGCCGTCGTCGTGAGACAGCCCGGCGTAGGTCGTCGGAAACTCGCGCTGCGGCTCGTACACCGGCAGCTCGCCCGTCGGCGCCGGCCGGAAGACTCGCGCCGTCTCGACGTGGACCTTGAGGCGGAACTCGATATCCTCGAGGGTGATCGTCATGTCGCCCGGCGTCCCCGCCTGGACCATGTTCACAAAGCGTACCGTGTTCTCGCCGGCCTGGAGCAGCCCGGCAAGGTTGAACTCGAACTCGCAGCCCTTAACGCTGTTCAAGAGCGAGTAGTGCGGATGCTTGTCAAACGCCTCGCCACTCGGGGCGTAGGGCACCGTCATGGCACCGTCGGGAGCCACAAAGACGCTCTCCTTGCCACCCATCGTCATGCTGCTGCGCGGACGGTTGACCAGGCGGGTGCCCTCCACCGGCCGGCCGTTGACTTCCACCCGCAGCGACCGCGCCGCGTAGCCGCCCACACGCGGGCGATCAAAACGGGCCTGGAAGAACAGCAGCGGGTCCTTCCCCTCAGGGACTTCCGGCGCTGTGAAGGTCACCTCGGTGCCCTGCGCCGCCGCCACCGTCGCCTTGGCCGCAATCGCCACACTCCGCACCGGCGCCGGCGCCTGGCCATTGCCATCGCCAAAGACGCAAGGCATCAGACGCGTGCGGCGACGCTCCCACGGCTCCGTACCCAACGTCATCCAGCTCTCCTGCTCGGGCGGCTGCCCATCGGCGTCCGACAGCGCCACCTCGAAGTTGACATCCTGGTACTGCCGCGGCGCCGACGACCCGAGGCGCTCCCAGGGCACCACCGCCTCGATGACGTACCCATCGGCAGTCCGCCGCGCCACGATCTGGCCGCCGCTGGTGGGGGCGTCCGTCGGACTCCAGACGACAATCTCAGCCTGGACGCCGCTACCGTCCGCCTCCAGGCTCCCCGGGCTCATGCCGACGTGAACCTGGCCGGCACCGAAGCCGGTCCGACCCGGCTCGACCCCCGGCGTCAGGTCCATCAGTACCGACACGTGGTCGCCCTTCCACAGGTGCCCGCCGCTCAAGGTCTGGCTGAGCCGGTCGTCCGTCACCTCCGCGGCCACGAACAGCCCGGCGTCGCGCCAGGCCAGGCGCATGCGGCCGCTCAGATCGGCCGGGCCCGACCAGCGCGCGGCACCCGCACTGACCTGCTCGGGACGCACCAGCTCGAAGACCACCGGGACGTTGCTCCAGTCGGCGAGGTCGCCATCGACCACCAACGGCGGATCGACATCCATGGGAATAACGCTGTATCCCTCCCCTGCCCCGGCCGGCGCCGGCGCCAGCACCAAAACCCCAAAGAGTACCCAGAGGACCGCCGCGCGTGCCTGTCGGTTCATGCCGTTGCCCTCAGTGTTCCGACCCTGCCTCCGCCCTGCCGGCACCACGGGGACACCGCCCCGCCCGGCCGAGCCGTGCTCTCCAGGAATATCGGCGCGCGACCCGCCCGGCGCCACCCGGCCGCCGCCCTGGGAGCGCCGAGCGTCGGCGCGGCATCACTCCCCGGGCGCCGCCGGACGGCGCGCCCGGGGTCGCACTCGGCTCGCGCGACCTACAGGCCCGGCGCCTCCGCGCCGGATTGCTTGTCCCTTACGTCCCTTACGTCCTTTACGTCCCTTACGTCCCTGCCGTCCCTGCCGTCCCTGGGCCGCGAGTCTCCCGTCTATCGGAAAGGGACACAAGGGACACAAGGGACTCCAGGATGGGGTCGCCGCAGATCCCCCGTGCCGCCAAGGCCACTCCGGCTTCCCCGCTGGCCCTGGTTTCCCGGATGCCTGGTCCATGGTCCCCCGCTGGCCCTGGTTCCCCGGATGCCTAGTCCATGGTCCCCTGTGGTCCTCCCCTCCCTCGTCCCCGAAGGTGCTCTCGTGGCGCTTCCGGTGTATCGTATCGGCGGCGATCGCGGTGCGGTCCGCACAACGCAGGCATGACGATGGAGAGGCGTCCCATGGCGGCAAGAGAGTGGCGGCGTGGTCTCGTGGCTCTGGCATCGGCGCTGGCCCTGGTCGGTTCGACGGGGTGTACCTACCTCGCCCACCGCGGCCAGGACGCCCTCGACATGGTCGACCTCGGCGTCACCGCCTCCGCCAAGCCCGGCTTTGCCCTCTACTACAACTTCGTCCCGGTGGTGCCGATCGGCTATGGCCACGTCGATGGCACCTTCCTCGGCATCGGCGGCGGCCGCGCCGGCGCCATGCCACACCACGAGCGCAGCCGCGGCGTCGTGCTCTGGGGCGAAGAGGAGGTCGCCTTCGGAGACTTCGACGCCGCCGACCCGGAGACCTACAACGCCTTCCGCTCCGGCCTCGTCGGCCTCGCCCAGGGCCCGATGCCGGGCCCCGACTACACCATCTCCTGCCCGCACTACATCCACCTCGGCTGGATCGGCGTCGTGGTCAGCCCGCGCTACCTGCAGATGCTCGACTTCGTCCTCGGCTGGACCACCCTCGACATCGGCTTCGATGACCGCCGCCGCTGCGGACGCTGGGGCGGCAAGGCGGTCCTCGGCGGCGAGGTCCCGTGACCTGAGGCATTCCCGGCGCGGGCTCTGCCCGCAACTCAAGAGGCGCGGGGCGCGGAGCGAGGGGCCAGGGGCGGGTGTCGAGTGGCCGAGTTCGGAGTCCTGAGTTCGGAGTTCCGAGTTGCGGAGTCCTGTCGTGCTCGCCGGCTCCCTCCGGTGTTCGGCGTTGGACGTTGGGCGTTCAGCGTTGGGCGTTCGGAGTCCTGAGTTCGGAGTCCTGTCGTGCTCGCCGGCTCCCTCCGGTGTTGGGCGTTCGCTATCCCGAGGGGTGACCTGTTCACGGGCCGCCATGGGGCGCGTGAACAGGTCGGACTACGCCGCCCGGCGACCCTCACTCGCCGCGCAGACGGACAATCGCATAGGCGACCAGATC
This sequence comes from Verrucomicrobiota bacterium, assembly GCA_019136035.1. Classification (GTDB taxonomy): domain Bacteria; phylum Verrucomicrobiota; class Lentisphaeria; order Oligosphaerales; family JAFGRS01; genus JAGVUW01. The sequence goes on from JAGVUW010000334.1 coordinate 12,242, forward strand.
CGCGGCCGCGACCGTGACCCGCACCCGATCGCCGTCCAGGGGCTCGACCCGCACCGGGCGCTCCCCGGCGTAGTCCGGCGAGGCGATGTGGCCCTGGCGCAGGCCGGGCGCGCGCACCTCGAAGACCATATCCCCAGCCAGGGGCGGGAAGGCCGGCGTCGCCTGCCAGTCGCGCTGCGTCGGCAGGACCTCGCCCTTGGCCACGCCGGCGCCGGTGGCGTTGAGGAGGTGGATCTGCAGCTCGCCGCCCGGATCCGCGCCCTCGCGGCAGGCGCTGACCATCACCCGCGGCGGCACCGCCACCGCCTGGAAGTCCAGCGGACCGCTCGCCGTCGAGCGCACCAGCCCCAGCAGGCGCTCGGCCAGCGCCGCGTCGGGCTCGAAGGTCGAGGGCGCGCCGACGCGGCCCTCGGTCTGGTAGTTCGCCGCGCCGATGGCCATGGCCACGTAGAGGCTCCGGCCGCGCCCGACGGCGTTGGATACCACCGCCGGCCAGGCCGGGTTGCCCTTGGCATCGACAATGTCGGTCAGGACTGTCGCGCCCTCGCGGGCCTTGACCCGCAGCACCCCGGACGGGTGGACGAAGCTGCCCCCGCCCTCGCGGTCACGGCAGGTCACTGGCCCGCGGGCCGTACCGGCCGGAAGCACATCGACGCCGAAGACGTCGGCGAGTTGGAAGTTCTCCTGCGGCAGACCGACCTCGTTGAGCAGCCCGGCGTTGGCCGTCGCCAGCACCGCGCCGCCCTCGGCGACATAGCCGCGCACCGCCTCGACCTGACCCGGGCTCAGGCAGCTCGCCGAGGCCAGGATCAGCAGCTTGTAGCGGTGCAGGCGGCCCTTGTCGACGAGGTCCTGGTCGAGCAGGATGTCGTGCAGGACATGCGCCTCGGTCAGGACCTGCGAGGCCCCGAGGACATCCCCCGAGTGCCCGAACATCCGAGCCCAGTCGCGCGACTGCGCCGAGAACAGCACCGCCACATCCGCCACCGGCCGCGCCCGCCGGCAGTCGACCCGGCCCGGCCAGTCGAGATAGCGCGTCATGTCCTCGCCGTCGATCGTGCTCATCCACGTCGTCTGGCGGTTCATCTGGTTCATCGCCCAGCCGACATAGGCGAACACCGGATCGCCGACGTGGTAGACCAGACCCCATATCGGCAGGCCGTAGTGGTCGCCCAGCGCCGACTTGAGCTTGCGGAAGGCGAACACCGCCCGCGCCGAGTCGTAGACATTCCGCGACATGATCTCGGTGCCCAGGAAGTCGCAGCCCCGGGCGCAGTCGATGAGGTCGGCACCGAAGGCCCGGATCGCCCAGTTGGTGCTGAAGCCGGTGTGGGTGGTGTACTTCATCTGGCAGAAGCCCGGGTTGACCGCGTTCAGCTCCCGGCGCAGCTCGACCCAGAAGTCCCCGACAGCCCGCCGGCGCCAGTTGATCCAGGCGATCCAGAGCGGGTCGTCGGTGTTGCCGAAGACCGTCGCGGTGTGATCCCGCGGCAGGACCAGCCCGGTGTCGCCGGTGAAGGCGGACCGGCAGTGCTCACAGCCGCAGAAGTCGTCGCCGGCGATGTTGCCCTCATCGAGCATGCCGCCGTCGATGCCGGTGTCGCGGGCCAGGCCCACGATGCGCGCCATGTACTCGGCACGGAAACCCGGATTCACGATGCAGTAGGACCGCAGCGTCGGCCGGCCAAAACGCACGTCACGGGCCAGCCAGTCGGTGTGCGTCAGGAGGTGCTGCAGGCCGGTGCCGTTGTACAGCACCACCGGGACGTCGTGATGGTAAATCACCTTCAGGCCGCGCGCGTGCGCCAGCTCGGTGACGGCGCGGATGTAGGCCACGATGCGCGGCCAGCGGTCGAGAAAGCAGTGGTGCATGTGCAGCCCGCTGATCAGGACCGTGTTCATGCCGCCCGCCTTCAGCTCGTCCAGGCGCCGCGCAATCAGCTCGGGGCTGTCCAGCTCGTAGAGCAGACAGCCGCAGCCGCCCGTCAGGTCGCCCATGCGGGCGTCATAACGCCAGGCCAACGCCTCGCTGTCGGCCGGCAGCATCACCTCGGGCTGCGAACGCACCGCGGACCGCACCACCGCCCC
>JAGVUW010000457.1 GCA_019136035.1 Verrucomicrobiota bacterium
CGTCACAACGGGGACCCGGCGCCAGCCGCGCTGACGGCCGACGCCGCGGGCCAGGCCGGCGGCCAGCCGGTCGCCATCGGCATCGGCGCCAACCTCGGCGACGCCGCCGCGGCCATCGACCGCGCCATCGCCGGCCTGGCCCATGGCGGCCTGGAGAGCCTGCGCCGAGCCGGCCTCTACCACACCCGGCCCATGGGCTGCTCCGCCGATACGCCCCTATTCCTTAATACGGCAGTGACCGGCCTCTGGCGCGGCTCGCCGCGGCTCCTGCTGGCGCTCTGCCGACGGCTCGAGGTCAGCCTGGGCCGACCGGCCTACCGCCGGGCCGACCACAGCCGCGTCATCGACCTGGATCTCCTCCTGGTCGGCGAGCGCTGCCTCGAGGACGCCGTGCTGACCCTGCCCCACCCGCGCCTGACCGAGCGCCTCTTCGTCCTGGAACCGCTCGCCGAGATCGCGCCGGATTGGCCGGTGCCGCCGACCGGCCGATCGGTAGCATCCTGGCGTGACCAGGCCCGCCGCGCCGATGGTGCCGCGGGATGGGGCGAGCGCCTGACACCGCCCTGACGCGCCTCAGGCCGCGCCGGAGCCGCCCGCAAAGCGCGCCCGCGTGACCCGCCAGCGGCAGGATGCCTCGCCGCGCGCCGCCAGCCACGACTGCGCCGCCGCCGGCGAGTCGAGGCCGGCCAGCGCGTCGATCTCCGCGTCGGTACAGCGGAAGAGCATGGCCCGGGCCCGGCCCGGCGCCAGCCACTCCGCCGCCCGCAGCGCCGCGTCAAAACGGCGTTGCAGACGCAGCAGATGCACCACCAGCCAGAGACCGACGCCCAGGACCAGACCCCAGAAAGGCCATACCGGCCAGGCCGGCCAGGCCAAGGTGCGGACCATCTGCGCTGCCAGCAGCGCCAGAGTGCTGCCCAGCAACGCCATGGCCTCGGCCTGGCTGCGAAAGATGCTGCCGGTGAAGCGCCGGAAGGCGCTCGTGGCCGTCTGGTAGGCGAAGAGCTCCTCGTAGACTCGGCTGCCGAGGCCGATGCGCGCCACATGGCACAGCTCATGCGCGAGCAGTTCGCGGCGCCCGTAGATCAGCCAGCGCTCACGGCGGGCAAAGGCGCGCCGGATGATGAAGAGCGCAAAGAAGTCCGGGTGGAAGTAGAAGGCGCAGCCGCCGAACAGCAGGCTGTACTGCGGGTTGATGAAGAACCCGGGCACCCAGTCGATCTGAAAGTCGTAGAGCCTCTCGGTCTCGGCGCGGGCCTCGGCAAAGACTGCCTCGGGGATGCGCGAGTCGGCCTGGACGCCGACCCCCTCGACGGTGAAGACGCCGGTCCGATTCAGCTCGTCGTCCATGCGGCCGATGTTGCGCCGCAGACAGCGCAGACGCTCGGCATACGCCGGCGGCTCCTCGCCGTCACCGATGAGCAGACCGCACGCATCGAGCTGCACCAGGGCGTCGAGCTCGCCGCGCTCGGCCGCCGCTATCCGTTCGTCTGTGACCATCGATCTCCACCCGGAAGGACTGCTCCGCCGCCGGAAGCGCGGCCAACCCCCGACACGGCCCGTCCGAGCCAGCGCCGGAGCGGCGTACCATACAGCCGTGTGACCGGCGCCGACAAGCCGGCCCACCGCGCCGCGATCAGGACGCCCGAGGCCCGAGGCCCGACTCCCGGTAGAGGAAACGCCGAAGGCCCGAGGCCCGCGGCCGGCGTCCTCGATCCCTCGACACCCGACCCTCGACCCTGTGGGCTGCGGGCAGAGCCCGCGCTGGGGCCGTCTGTGTCTCGAGCCCGCCGCGTCGTTCCCGCGACGCCCGTCCGTGTCCGTCCGTGTGGGTCTGTGTCCGTCCGTGTCCCGAGCCCCAGGGCCGCGTCCCCGCGGCCCGGTTCCCCGCGGCCCTCGGGCGGCAGGCCTGTCAGGGCGCCTCGAGGGGGCGGATGTCAGCGCGGCCGGTGAGGGGGTCGACCGCCAGGCCGAAGCGCTGGCGGCGGATGGTGAACTCGAGGGCCGGCCCGCCGGCCTCGCCGCTGCCGAGGAAGATGAACACCGGGCCATCGGCGCCGTCGCGGGTGCCCCGCTGCAGGCTTCCCTCATCCCACTCGACGCCGGACGGCAGTGCGTAGGAGTCGGTCCCCGGGACCACGGCGCTCTGGCGGGCGCCCTCCTCGGCAGCGCCGGCGGGTGCGGCGCCCAGGCCGGCGGGCGGCAGGCCGCCGAGC
>JAGVUW010000484.1 GCA_019136035.1 Verrucomicrobiota bacterium
GGCCAGGCTCTTCCCCGACGTCGGCCAACTGGCGGCCTACGACCGCTTCTACGACCACGCCGGCAGCCGCATCTTCTTCCGCTCCAGCCCCTGGGGCAGCCACAGCCACTCCCACTGCGATCAGAATGGCTTCGTCATCCACGCCGGCGGCGAGATCCTCGCCTGCGATGCCGGCTACTACACCTACTCCGGGGATACCTACCACAAGGAGTTCAGCACCGCCTCGGTCGCCCACAATACCCTCCTGGCCAACGGCAAAGGCCAGCCCAAGTCGATCACCGCCAAGGGCCTCGTGCACGGCCTCTTCGACAGCCCGCGCTATTGCATCTTCACCGGCTCCGCCGGAACGGCCTACCCGGAAATGCTCGAGCGCTTCGACCGCACCGTGCTCTTCCTGCGCCCGAATCTCTGGGTCATGCACGACGACGTCACGGCACCCGCACCGACCGCGCTGACCTGGCTCCTGAATACCTTCGAGCCGGCCGAGATCGATGCGGCGAAGGCGACCCTGACGGTGCGCCAGCGCGACCAGCGCATGAGCGTCCGGCACCTCTTCCCGAACGGCATGGAGTACACCCAGGGCAACGAGCGCCCGGTGCCGATGCTGACCAAGAGTTTCTGCCGCTACACCGAGGCCTTCCCGCAGGCCTGGACCCTCCGGGCCGTGACGCCGCCGCGCCAGGCCGAGCAGATCCTGTCGGTCCTCGAAGCCCACACCGCCGAGGCCGCGCCGGCGCTGGTCCAGGCCGAGGCACTCAGCGCGGGCGACTGCCGCGGGGTGCGCATCCTGACGGGCGGTCGCCGCGAGACCGTCCTGTTCCGCCCCGCCGCCGCGGACGCCTCCCAGCAGGCCGCCGGGCTGTCCTTCACCGGCCGCGTCGCCAGCGTCGGGGTCGACGAGGCCGACCGCACCCTGAGCTGGATGCTCGCCGACGGCACCCGCCTGGCCCAGGGCGAGACCGTGCTCTTCACCGCCTCGACGACGGTGTCGGCCGCGGCTGAGTACGCCCCGACCGCGGCGCGATCGATGGCCTGGGTCCGCCATGATAGCGACACCCGTGTGCAGCTCCGCCTCCCCGAACGCCCCAGCCAGGTCTGGACCGCACCGGCGCAGGCGTCGGAGCAGGCCGCCCGGGCCGCTGTCACCTGGACCGACGGCGTCCTTGGCCTCGACCTCACGGGCCGTGGCACCACCGTCCTCTGGATCGACCCGGCGCGCGACCTGACCACGCCCCCGGCCGCGCTCGTACTGACCCTCGCCGACAGCCGCGGCAGCCAATCCATCGCCATGGAGACCGCGGTGGCTGACAACGGCGACCTGGTGGCCTTCACCACCCTCATGCCGGCCATCCCCGGCGACTACGTCATCAGCGCCCCGGGCGCCGAGATCCTCGTCCAGGACCGCTGGGATCCGGACCTCAGCCGCCGCGGCCGCGACCGGGTCCGGGCCCGCTGCTGCGAGGGCACCGAGCTGTTCATCCGCTTCGCGCCGACGGCGACGCCGGAGGCCCGCGCCACGCTGCAGCCGGACAGCGCCGCGGCCTGGGTCAGCGTCCTCCGCAACGGCGGCTTCGAGGCCGGCATCCCGGCCTACCCGCCGCGAAGCTGGACGATCTCCCACCCGCGGCGCATGGGCTTCAGTTGGCCCTACTGGAGTCAGGAACAGCCGCATACCGGCGCGTCAGCCCTCAAGTTCGTCCGCCCGGAGGTCGCCATGAGCCTGAACGCTCAGCCGATGCGGCTGCTCGTGGGCGGGCGGTACCGTCTGCGCTTCCACGCCATGGGCAACGCCAGCACGGTCGAGGTGAGCGTCAGCGGCGCCCGCGGCGCCAGGACCGCGGTCAAGGTCGAGCCCGCGACCGAGTGGCGCGCCTACGAGACCGAGCTGGATCTGTTGCCCGGCTACACCCAGATCACCATCGCCTTCGGTAACGGCGGCGAGCCCGACCAGGTCCTCTGGCTCGACGACATGGACCTCAGCCGCCGCGTCGACGACGTGACGGCCACCCGACCCTGATTCGTCACCCCTTAATTAAGGATACACCATGACCCCACCCTCTGGACCCCCGGGGGCGCATCGACGCCCCCACGGCGCCAAGCCGACAGGCTCAGGCGGCGACCGCGGCTTCAGGCCGCCTCGCGACGCCGCCAAGCGCCCCGACGGACCCGCCGACCGCTACCGCCGCGACGACAGCCGCGGCTTCCGTGGACCGCC
>JAGVUW010000862.1 GCA_019136035.1 Verrucomicrobiota bacterium
CACGAACTCAAGGGCAGCGGCGAGGCCTGCGCCTACCTCGATATACGGCACCACCCGGAGAGCTTCCTGCGCAAGCGCTTTCCGAATATCTTCAAGACCTGCCTGCGCTTCGGCGTCAACATGGCCACCGACCTCATCCCGGTCGTCCCGGCGGCGCACTACTGCTGCGGCGGCGTGCGCACCGACGTCAACGGCTGCACCACGGTCAGCGGCCTCTACGCCATCGGCGAGGTCGGCTGCACCGGCCTGCATGGCGCCAACCGCCTGGCCAGCAACAGCCTCCTCGAGGCCATGGTGGTGGCCAACCGCGCCGTGGAGCACTGCCGCGCCCAGGCCGCGCCGACGCCCGCCATCGACGCCAGCAGCATCCCGGACTGGTCCAGCGGCAATGCCGTCGACTCTGATGAGCAGGTCGTCATCGCCCACACATGGTACGAGATACGGCGCTTCATGTGGGACTACGTCGGCATCGTGCGCACCAACAAACGCCTGGAGCGCGCCAAGAACCGCATCCGCCTGATCCGTAATGAGATCGAGAAGTACTACTGGGATTTCATCCTGACCCCCGACCTGGTCGAACTGCGCAACCTCGCCTCCGTCGCCGAGATGATCATCGACTGCGCCCTGGCCCGGCGCGAGAGCCGCGGCCTGCACTACAACCTCGACTACCCCATGGCCGACCCGTCCTCGCATGGCCGCGACACCGTCCTGCGCCGGCCGATGAAGATGGAGATCTGGTCCGAATGACCCCCGGCACCCATGCGGATGACCTCGCCCTGGTCGTCGCCGCCGCCGGTGTCGGCAGCCGCTACAGCGCGGCGCGCAGCAAGCTCCTCGAGAGCCTGGCTGGCGAGCCGGTCTTTCTGCACTGCCTGCGCCGACTGAGCGCCGTCGTGCCGCCGGAGCGCACCGTCCTGGTGATCCACCCGCAGGCTCGCGAGGCCTTCGCCACAGCCCTGCGAGCCCTCCCGGGCGGCGCCGCCCTGCGCCTCGTCAGCGGCGGCGCGACGCGGGCCGAGTCGGTCGCCCGCGGCCTCGACGCCCTGCCCCCGGGCCTGACCTACGTGGCTGTCCAGGACGCGGCGCGGCCCCTGACGACGGCCGACCTCCTCTGGCGCTGCCTCGAGAGCGCCCGCCGCTGGGGCTCCGGCGTCGCGGCGCGGCGGGTGACGGACACCATCAAGATCAGCGATGGCCAGGGCGCCGTCGTCGCCACACCCGATCGCGAACGGCTCTGGGCCGCCGAGACGCCCCAGGTCTTCCGCATCGACGACCTGCGCAAGGCCTGCCAGCAGGCGCGCCAGAACGGCCTCAGCCCCACCGACGAGGCCGCCGCCGTCGAGGCCCTCGGCCTGACGGTCCGCCTGGTCGAGTCCCTGACGCCCAATCCGAAGGTGACTCAGCCGGGCGACCTGGCCGTGATCGAAGCCCTGGTACGCCGCCCGGCCTGACGCCGCCGGGCCCGCCCCGCTCCATCCCGACGCGGGAGCGCTCCCGCACGGGATGCATTTTGTCCTGCTCGCGCCCAGTTTTCGCTTGTGCAGCCCAGAGGCCCCGTCTATACTGGTGCTCATTCTGCGTGGTGGATTCGGTCGGTCGAGTTCGAGGGCTCCTCGATGAGGCCGAGCCCCTGCAGGCCAACACCCCCAGTCAACACGATCGCCAAGCCCTGGAAAACGAGAGGGCGCCCGATGGTCGGGCGTCAGTGAGAAGGAGAACGAGGACTCATGAAGCGCACCGGAAAATTCACCCTGATCGAGCTGCTCGTCGTGATCGCCATCATCGCCATCCTGGCCGGCATGCTGCTGCCCGCCCTGAGCCAGGCCCGCGAGAAGGCCCGCCGCATCAACTGCGCCAGCAACCTGAAGCAGATCGGCCTGGCGATGAAGTTGTACAGCGATGAGTTCGCCGAGGTCTTCCCCGACCTCGACGACGCGGCCAACGACGGCGACAACGAGGTCGGCCTCGACATGCTCTACCAGGGCGACTACCTCGCCACCACCAAGGTCTACATCTGCCCCAGCACCAAGGACACCCCCCTGGCCGCCGATGGCGACGAGATCCTCAACGACAATGTCAGCTACGCCTACGCCAGCGGCCACACCGAGGCCGACTGCGGCACCGACACCGGCCTGGTCATCGATGACTTCGATGACCTCGTCGGCGTCGATGGCAATGCCTCGAACCACGCCAAGTTCGGCAACGTCCTCTGCCGAAGCCGCGCCCTGATGGCGTCTTCCCGGACACCGGCCGCGGCTGCGCCTAGCCGCCCACGGCCGTAGAACGACCTCCGAGCCCCGACTGCCTCCTGCGGCAGCCGGGGCTCGCTCTTTTACTCATCGTCGCGTTATGATCTGGACGGTTGCCGAGGTCACCAGCCGGGTGAGAGGGTCCAGACAATCCCGAGACGATCTGTAACCACGAAGAGCACGAAAGACACGAGCAGGACAGGACCGGACTGGATTGGATCGGGTAAAGGAGGCCCGACACGCGAACGGCGACGGGCGCCTGCCGGACTGTATTGCCGCTCTCACCTCTCCGAATGTCCTCCAGTTCGTGCTTTTCGTGCCTTTCGTGGTTCAATTCCCTCTTCGTGCGAGACGCTTCGTCCATGACTCGGACAAGCACCGACGCCGGCCTGGAGACCGCGCCTCGGCGGACGGTTGACAACCGTCGCACCGCAATCGGGACGGTCGCCGCGGCACGCCACAGTCGTCGCCCGGCCCGGGCCGGCTCACGCGGCCAGGCCATCCTGTCACAAATGTCCAAAAAGCGACACCTTCGCCGATTACTGCCTTGCGAACCTGACGACTCCGACTACATTCCCATCCGTTGAGCCGAGGATGTCTGCGCGCTAGGATATGGAGAGTGCCGGAGGCGGTGAGCGCGCCCTCACCACCAGCCAGGGCAGCGCCTGCTGAAGGGCGGGCGGCCACAGACGCAAACGCGTCCGCGAGCCGCGGCATCGTTGGCGACGCGATGCGCTGGGTCGTGCAAAGGCCTCGCCGGGTTGGCGGCAACGTCGCCTGGTGTGGCAGGAGTGCGAGTCCGTGGAGCTGACAGTCAAGGACCTGGTGAGTCTGTTCGGCGTGCCCGAGCGCACGGTGTACGGCTGGATTCGCGATGCCGGCCTGCCGCACTACCGCGTCCAGGACCAGGTCCGTTTCAACCGTGTCGAGCTGCTCGAGTGGGCCACGCTCCACGGCGTCAACTGGTCATCGTCGGCGGTCCCGAACACCGTGCCCACGGGGGACGCGCCGCTGAGCGCGGTGCTGGCGGCGGGCGGCGTCTGTGACGACCTCCCCGGCGACAGCAAGGCCGCCGTCCTGGCCGAGGTCGTGCGCCGCATGCCCCTGCCCGAGTCTCTCGACCGCGAGTTCATCCTCGACGTCCTGCTGGCGCGCGAGGAACTGGGCTCGACCGGCATCGGCGACGGCCTGGCCATACCCCACGCACGCAATCCGATCGTCATGCGGGTGGAGCGCCCGCTGATCGCGCTGGCCTTCCTGGCAACGCCGGTTGACTTCGGTGCCATGGACAGCCTGCCGGTCCATACGGTCTTTGTCATGATCACGCCGACGGTCCGGGTCCACCTCAGCCTGCTCTCGCGCCTCAGCCTGGCCCTGCGCCATCCGACCTGGCGGGCGGTCCTGGCGGCGCGGGCCGGCGCCGACGAGATCCTGTCGACCCTGCGCCGCGTCGAGGCCGAGGCGCACCCCCGAGGCGGAGAGCCGCGATGACCACCCCCATGCCCATGCTGCTGATGCTGGCGAGCCTCGTGGTGCTGACCGCCGGCGCCGTGGTCAGCCTCCTCCTCGGCGGCCGCAGCGTCCGCGCCGCCCACCGGGCCGGCCCGGTCGTCACCCTCGCTGGAGGCCTGCCGGCCCTGGCGGCGGCGGCGTGGGTCCTGGTCACCGGCGAGACCCTGCACCTCCGCCTCGCCTGGGACCTGCCCCTGGGCTCCTTCAGCCTCTGCCTCGACCCCCTGCGCCCTGGCCATCGCCACGATCGCCATGCTGGCGGCGGTCTACGGCCATGGCTACCTCCTGGCCTACCTGGACCACAAGCCCCTTGGCGTCTCGTGGTGCCTCTACAACCTCCTGACGGCGAGCATGTTGATGGTCACTTTGGCCAGCAATGGCATGCTCTTCCTCATCGCCTGGGAGCTGATGTCGCTAACCTCGTTCCTGCTTGTCCTGTTCGAGCACGAGCGCCCCGAAGTCCGCCGGGCCGGCTGGACCTACCTGGTGGCCATGCACCTCGGCACCGCCGCGCTCCTGCTGCTCTTCGTCCTGCTCGGCCGCGACGCTGCCAGCCTCGACTTCGCCTCCTTTGCGGTACCGGCCGGCGCCATGGCGGGGTGGGCTTTCGTCCTGGCCCTCATCGGCTTCGGTACAAAGGCCGGGCTGATGCCCCTGCACGTCTGGCTCCCCGAGGCCCACCCGGCGGCGCCCTCGCACGTCTCGGCAGTGATGAGCGGCGTGATGATCAAAACCGGCCTCTACGGCCTGCTGCGCATCCTCAGCCTCCTGGGCACGCCGCCGGCGTGGTGGGGCTGGGCCCTCCTTCTGGTCGGCGCCGCCTCGGGGGTGCTGGGCGTCCTGATGGCCCTGACGCAGCGTGACCTCAAGCGCCTGCTGGCCTACTCCAGTGTCGAGAACATCGGCATCATCGGCATGGGCTTCGGCCTCGGCCTGATCGGGCTGTCGACCGGCCACGCGGCCCTGGCCGTGATGGGCTTCGCCGGCGGCCTCCTGCACATCTGGAACCACGCTGTCTTCAAGAGCCTCCTCTTCCTGGGCGCCGGCAGTGTGGTGCACGCCACCGGCAGCCGCGACCTCGAGGCCCTCGGCGGCCTGCTGCGGCGTCTGCCTGTCACCGGCCTGGCCTTCGCCGTGGCGGCGGCGGCGATCTGCGGCCTGCCGCCCTTCAATGGCTTCGTCGGCGAGTTCCTCCTCTACCTCGGCGCCCTGGCCGGCCTGGCCTCGGCCGACGGCCTGACGACGCCGGCCGTCGCCGGCCTGGTGGCCATCCTGGCGCTGGCCCTCATCGGCGGCCTGGCCGTCGCCTGCTTCACCCGCGCCATCGGCATCGCCTTCCTCGGCGAGCCGCGCAGCGCCGCCGCGGCGGCGGCCCACGAAGCCGGCGCGGCCATGCGCCTGCCCATGCTCATCCTGGCGGCCACCTGCCTCGCCCTCGGCCTCGCCGGCCCCCTCTCCCTGCGCGTCGCTGGTACCGTCCTGCACGGCATCCTGCCCGGCGAGGCTGCCACCGCATCCTTGGTCTGGACCGCCAGCGCCGCGGCCGTCCTGACCAACGTCAGCCGCCTCGCCCTCGGCCTGATCCTCCTCACCGCCGCCCTGGCCTGGCTGCGCCGACGCCTCCTGGCCGGACGCACCATCGCCAGCAGCGTCACCTGGGACTGCGGCTACGCGGCGCCCTCAGCGCGCATGCAGTACACCGCCTCGTCCTTCGCCTGGCCGATCACCGACCTCTGCCGGTGGGTCCTGCGCACCGCCCTGCGGCGCCAGACCCCCAGCGGCACCTTCCCCGCCGCCGCCAACCTCGAGTCGCACGCCCGCGATGTCTTCCTCCAGGCCCTCTACCGGCCGCTCTTCCTGGCCGCCGACTGGTGCGCAGAACGCCTGCGCTGGGTCCAGCAGGGCCAGAATCAGCTCTACGTCCTCTACATCGCCCTGACCCTGCTGGCTCTGCTCATCTGGAAACTGGGAGCGGGACTGTGATGCGCGGCG
>JAGVUW010000019.1 GCA_019136035.1 Verrucomicrobiota bacterium
ACAGAGTGGACTTGGTGGACGCCGCCGCAGGCCGGAGCGAGGAGCCATGCGCAGGGATGCGCATGCCACATCCCCTCCGGCGACCGTCGTCGCCGGAGAAGTCCGGAGTCCGGAACCACCGACGCACCGACTACCGACGCACCGACGCACTCCCCCATTCCCCTCCCTCCCCCCGTTCGTGTCTTTCGTGCCTTTCGTGGTTAGCCCCCTCCCTCTCCCCCTCTGCGTTACCCAGCGTCCTCTGCGGTAGAATCTCTCCCTTCCCGTTCGTGTCTTTCGTGCCTTTCGTGGTTAGCTCCCCTCCCTCTCCCCCTCCGCGTTACTCAGCGTCCTCCGCGGTAGAATCCCTCCCTTCCCGTTCGTGTCTTTCGTGCCTTTCGTGGTGAACTCCCGTCCCCTCTTCCTCCTCCTCATTCGTGTCCATTCGTGTCCATTCGTGGTTCTCCCCCTACACCCCTTCCTTCCGCGTGTTCCGTGTGTTCCGTGGGCAGTTTCCTCTCTCCCCATCCGCCCCCATCCGCGGCTGCCTCCTGGCGCGATTCCGCCCCCTCAGCTCCGCGTCACCTGCAGGCCGTGCTCGGAGATGCCCATGTCCACGAAGCGCGCCACCGCGTTCGGCGGATGCGCGGTCAGCTCCTGCCGGATGCGCCAGGCCGCCTCGTCGTCGGCGGCCACCATCAGCAGGAAGCCGCCACCGCCGGCGCCGAGCAGCTTCGCGCCCAGGAGCCATGGCTCCACCCGCGCCAGCAGCGCCGCGATCGCCGGCGGGTTCGTCCCGGCGTCCAGGGCGCAGTTCAGTTCCCAGCTCGCCGCACCACCGCGCCCAGACCGGCGTAGTCCTGGCGCTGCAGCACATCGGCCGCCCGCAACGCATTCTCGCCAATGCGGCCCACCCGCTGCAGCGTCCCGGCGGCGTTCAGGAACATCCCGCGGACGACGTCCTGCAGGATGTCCTTCGCCAGCCGCGTGATCCCGGTGTAGTAGAGGAGCAGCCCGTGGTTCGACTGCTGCCGCAGCATCGCATCCGGGAGCCACCGGCTCTGGATGACCTGCGGCGACCCGGGGGCGCTCTCCAGGAGCTTGGCACTGGCCAGGATGCCGCCGGCCTGGTCCTGCCAGCCACCGCCGGTGGTCAGCATCTGCTCCAGGCAGAGCGTGCGGCGGATGACCTCATCGCGCGACCAGCCCAGGCAGCAGAGGTCGTTCAGCGTCCCGAGCACCGTCGCGGCCAGGATGCTGCTGGTGCCCAGGCCGGAGCCCTTCGGCACCGCCGCCAGGAGGCTCAGCTCGATGCCGCCGCCGAAACGCTCGAGGGCCCTCCTAAGGCTGTCGTCGGGCTGCGCCGCGAACTCCGGCAGGAAGCCGGCCAGGGCCAGGGCCGCGCGGGGTATCGAGAAAGCGGCGCCGACCTCGGCGTAGCGCCGCAGATCCTCGTAGGTCTCGAGGCGTTCCTCCTGGCCGAGGTCGATGCTGCGCACGACCACGTGCGGCTCGTCACAGCAGCGCGCAAAGACCTGAATCGGCGGCTGGCCATTGAGTTCGACGGCGAGATTCACCACCCGGCCGCCATGCACGAGGCAGTACGGCGGCGTGTCGGTCCAGCCGCCGGCCAGGTCAAGACGCACCGGGCTGCGACCCCAGATGATCTGATCCGCGAGGAGCTGCCGGCGCGGCGCTGATCGCGTCATCGCCCCCGGCGCGACGAAGAGCTGCCGCAGGGTCTCGAAGGCGGCCCGCTCGTCAGCCGCCCAGTCGGCCTCGCCGCGGTGGCGGCGGACCATCGCCCGGAACATGCGCAGGTGGAGCTGATCCAGCGGCGCCGCGACGCTCTCCGGCGCCGGCAGGCTGAGGCCCTTCCGGGCGAACTCCGCCGCCGCCACCGCCAGGTCGGTGCGCAGAAACACCGACACCCCCGCCGAGCCGGCCAGGCGCTCCAGCGCCCGCGACCGCAGCGCCGCGCGCTGACGACCCCGCCGCACCAGATCCGCCTCCTGCGCCAACGCCGCCGCCGAGAGACGCGCGCCCTCGCGGTAACGCCGCGCCCAGGCGTGGCCATCGCCTTGCCCTGCCGTCGCGGCCGTCGCGGCCGCACCGCTGGCACGCCCTCCGGAGACGGGACGGTTGATCAAGGCCGCGTCGCCGGACGCGCCGGGTGCCTCCGGCTCGCCGATCAGCCACTGCACGTACGCGCCGGCCGACGCCATCTCGTCGTCCGAGAGCACCGGGAACAGCGCCGACTGCTGCAGATCGACCGCCGTATCCAGGCCACAGCCGTCGGGGTCCAGGCCGCGCCCCCGGAACCACGCCGAGGCCGCCTGACCCAGCCAGCGCGTGCCCGGGTCGCCGAGCGGACCCCGGAAGGCGTCGTCAATACCGTAGAACCGCAACGCCCAGCGCCCGCCCGTCAGCGGCACCGCATCCAGGCACACCCCCGCCGGCAGGCGCAGCGACCAGTCGTTCGCTGGAATGCCGGTCAGCACATGCGAGTGCCGCACCGACCAGGTCGGCGGCAACACCGCATTCTCGATCCAGACCGTGTGATTGCCGGCATGCAGGCCGACGCCGACATCGGCATTCTGCAGAAACGCGGCCGGGTGCTCGTGGCCGCCACGGCCAAACCGGCGCTGGTCCAGATGGGCATTCTGCAAACGAAGCGTGGTGTCCACCAGCTCGCGGCTCGTGCCGAAGTGGTAGAACTGCCCATCCTCCACCGGCACCACCGCCACCGACCAGCGGCTCCAGACCGGGTGCGCCGCCCGCGGCGACTGACCCAGGGCCTCGCCGACCGTGCCATAGAGGTCGAGGCCTTCGGGACGGCCCTCACGGAAACCACTGCCATCCCACCCGGCCGCCGCCATGAGGTCGTCGACCGCCCGCCGGCTGAACAGCCAGAGCCCCGTGTC
>JAGVUW010000252.1 GCA_019136035.1 Verrucomicrobiota bacterium
CGCCGAGGAATGGGCCATCAAGGTCGCCGATGGGAGCCTCATCCTGGCGGGCGGCCGGCCGCGCGGGGTGCTCTACGCTGTCTACCGCTTCCTCGAGGACGAGGTTGGCGTGCACTGGTGGACGCCGTGGGAGGAGACGGTGCCGCGGTCGCCGGATCTCGCCGTGGGCGATCTGGACCGTCGCGGCCGGCCGGTGCTGGCCTACCGCGACATCTACATGCTCTACGGCCGTGACGGCGGGCGATTTGCGGCGCGCAACCGCCTCAACCGCGAGGGCGACGCGCGCATCGAGGCGCGCTGGGGCGGCGGCCGCGACTACGGCCCGCCCTACCACGTGCATACTTTCTACCTGTACCTGCCGCCGGCGCAGTACTTCAAGACCAACCCGGAGTTCTTCTCGCTGGTCGACGGCCGCCGTCAGGCCGAGCGCCATCAGCTCTGTCTGAGCAACCCGGCCCTGCGGGATCTCTTCGCGCAGAAGCTGCGCGACACGATCGGGGCGGCCGAGGCCAAGGCCCGCGAGGCCGGCGCGCCACCGCCGGCGGTCTACAGCCTCTCGCAGAACGACTGGAATGGCCAGTGCCAGTGCGAAGCCTGCCAGGCCATCGTCCAGCGCGAGGGCTCCGAGGCCGGGCTGATGCTCGACTTCGTCAATGACATGGCCTCGCGCGTCACCCCGGACCACCCCGATATCCAGCTCGACACGCTGGCCTACATGTACACCCAGGAGCCGCCGCGGCAGATCAAAGCACACGACCGCGTCATCGTGCGGCTCTGCGACACCCACAGCAACGCCACCTTCCCGATTACCCACCCCGCCAACCGCGCCTTCCACGACTTCCTGCTCTCCTGGAGTGCGGTGGCCAAGAACCTGCGCATCTGGGACTACGCCGTGACCTACGCCCCGCCCGTCGGGATGCCCTACCCCAGCGAGGACACCTACGGCGAGGACTTCCGCTTCTACGCCGAGAACCACGTCGAGGGCGTCTTCACCGAACTCGAGTACGAGATCCTGGCCGATATCCGCGATCTGAAGGTCTGGGTGATGATCAAGCAGCTCGAGGACCCGTACCGGCCCTACGCCGAGGTCGCCGAGGTCTTCGCCAAGGGCTTCTACGGCGCCGGCGGGCCGCATGTCCTGGCGGCGCGGCGGCTGCTGCGCGAGTCGCAGGACCGCCGGCAGGGCCATATCGCGATGAGCCCGGGCCCGGCGGCCTTCGCCTTCCTCGATCTCGACACCGTGCGCGGCGGCCAGGAGGCTTTCGACCGTGCCGATGCGGCCGTGGGCGACGACGAGGTGCTGCGCCGGCGCCTGCGTCACGCCCGGCTGAGTCTCGACCGCGCCACCTACCTTCGCCAGCGCGACCTGCGCCGGGAGTGGGCGGCGCGCGGGCAGGACCCGGCGGCATTCCCTCTCGATGTCAACGCCGCCGCGGCGCGGGTGCGGACGGCCTGGACTGAGCAGGTGGCCATGCGCCTCGACGGCGGCCGCGCTGAGCGCAGCCGCCGCGACCTCGACGCCGAACTGCGGCGTTTCAGCGAGCTGCCGACGAGCGTGGCGCCGCCGTCGCGCTTCGCCGGACGGCCCCCGGGAAGCGTCATCGACTTCACCGCCGACATGACGCGCAACTGGCAGGACATCGTCGAGGTGGTGAAGGACCCGGATGCCGAGAGCGGCATGGCGAACCGGCTGAGCTTCCCGAATCGCGGCGGCGACAAGCAGCCGCTGGAGAAGTACCGCCTGCCGATGACCTGGGGCCTCTACGAGCAGGCGACGAAGGCCTTCCGGGTCAGCGCTACGATCAAGCCCGAGGAGGTGCCGGGTCCGGGGTACCACTGGTACCGCTTCGGCACGCACGCTATACCGGCGTCGACCTACCTGTACTTCTTCTGGAGCTGGATCATCCAGCTCGACCTCGACAACGCCCTAATGGCCGACAGCGGTACAGTGCCGTACACCGTCTGGGCCCGGATCAAGTTCACGGGGCCGGCCTTCCCGCATGGCCGTGCCGAGGACGCGAACGCGATCTGGGTCGAGCGGGTCGTGCTCGAGCGCGCCGAACAGCCCTGATGGGCCCCGGTGGCCGCGGTGCCGGAAGGGGTCGCGGAGACCCCGAGCGTCGACAGGCGTCGACAGGCATCGATAGGCATCGATAGGCATCGGTAGGCATCGGTAGGAGCCGCCGGGACGCGCCGGGGGCGCG
>JAGVUW010000182.1 GCA_019136035.1 Verrucomicrobiota bacterium
CGCGACAGCGGCGGCCGGCGCTGACGGCGGCGCCGCGGCGGCGAGGGCTGATGCCGCCGGGCTCGACGCCGACGGCGCCGCGCCCGGCGCGTCCAGGCGCGAGCGGAGCTGCTCGTTCAGCAGGCTCAGTTCCTGCACCCGCGCCAGGAGCTCCAGCTCGCGCGCCGCGGCGTCCTCAGGGACCGGGGCGGCCGTGCTGCCGTCGACCTGCTGCATGGCCGCATAGACGGCCGCCTGCTGCAGGCGGTTGAGGAGTTTCCTCTCGGCCTTGGCGAGCCAGTCCCGCGCCGCGGCGGCGTTGGGGTCGTCGGGGCGCATCTCGAGGAAGTGCCGGTAGTGGTACACGGCCGTGAGGGGATCGTTGAGGGGCTCGTCGTAGAGGAGGGCGAGCTGCAGGTGCGCCTGGGCCGACTGCGGGCTGAGCCGCAGGCAGGTCGCGAAGGCCTCGGCGGCCTCCTCGTGGTTCTTCTGTTCGCGCAGCTTCACGCCGCGGATGTAGTAGATATTGCGCTCGTCGACGAGGGCCTCGCCGCTGCAGCCGCCCAGGCCGCAGAGCAACAGCGCTCCGATGCCGAGGACCAGCCCGGTGCCCAGCCGTGTGAAGAGACCTCGCGTCATGACCGGAGCCCTCCTGACGCCGTCGGAGCGCCGCCGCCCAGGACCTCCTCGAGGAGAGCCTCGACGACCGCCGGCGGCCCGAAGGCGGCGTGGTCGCGCTGGGCCCAGCGCTCGGGCTGACCGGCCGCGAGCAGGAAGGCGCCATCGGCGGTGTCGGTAGTCATCGGCGCGCCGTCGGCCAGGCGGGCCACAAAGCCGGCGCGCTCGAGCATCGGCAGGACTCCAGCCACGTCCCAGAGCTTCATGTGGCCGATGCAGCCCATGACGCGCCCCAGGAGCACCCAGGCCAAGGCCTGGATGGCGCAGCCCGTGACCACCGCCGGGTTGCTCCACGGCAGCGACCGCGTCCGCACGAAGCGCTGGCCGAGGGCGACCATGCCGCCGCGACTCAGGGGCTGGTGCCGCGGCGGCAGGGTTTCGAGCCTCACCGGGCCGCACGGCCGGCGCAGGTCCAGGCCATGCGCCCACCGGACCTCGTCCCCGACGGTCACAAAGAGCTCACCCGAAACCGGCAGGACGATGGCGCCGTGCTCGATGCGGCCGCCGCGCGCGAAGCCGATCGAGGTCCCCCAGGAAGGCAGGCCGTGCGCAAAGGGCGCCGTGCCGTCAATCGGGTCGACGATCCAGGCGGTGCCCGCCAGGGCGGCGGCGATGTAGGCCTCGTCGCGGCTGGAGACGGTCTCCTCGCCGATCAGACGGCTGCCCTCGGCAGGACGGTCAAAGCGCTCGGACAGGACCTGCTCGATGGCGCGGTCGGTCTCGGTGACGAGCGAGCCATCCTGCTTGAGGGTCCAGGCCGTCTGCGACTGCCCCTCGAGACCGATGCGTCCGCAGGCGACCAGGAGATCGACGATCGCCTCGGGTTGCCACTCGGTGCACACGCTGCCTGCCCTCGCCTCGTCTGCCATGATCAGCACACGCCCACCGCATCGAGCCAGGCACGCGCGATCAGCGCATGGCCGGACGGCGCCGGGTGCACGCCGTCAGCCGCCCAGAAGGCCGGCTCGCGACGCGCCGCGGCCGCCGCGAAGAGCCCGTCGAGCGGGACATACACGGCGTTGAACTCCAAGGCCAGCTCGCGCACCACCGCGATCTTCGGGTCGAGATCCTCACGCCAGGCCTTGCGGTCGGCCGGGTGCGGCAGCACGAAGGGCTCCAAGAGAATCAGGCGGGCCTGCAGGGCGTCCTGGGTGCGCCGCAGGATGTCGCGGTAGGACGCCGCAAAGTCGGCCGCCGCAGTCGGGTCCTGGCGGTCAAAACGCCGCCAGGTGTCGTTGATGCCGATCAGGATCGAGACCCAGTCCGGCTTGAGGTCCAGGCAGTCGGCCTGCCAGCGCGACTGCAGGTCGCGGGCGCGGTTGCCGCTGATGCCACGGTTCAGAAAACGCACGCGCAACTCGGGCTGGAGCATCCCGAACCACGCCGCGACCAGGTGCGGATAGCCGCGACCCAGCTCGGCGGGGTTCTCACGGGACCGACCGGCGTCAGTGATGCTGTCGCCTTGAAAGAGAACGGTCTGACCAGCCTGAATCCGAACAGCACTCATGGGGCACCCTTTCCGCCAGGTGGTGATGG
>JAGVUW010000023.1 GCA_019136035.1 Verrucomicrobiota bacterium
AAGACGCCGCCGCGAAGAAGACCCCAGAAGAAGAACACCCCCACCTCAGCCCCTCAGTGGGGCCAGCCAGACCGGCCATTCCGGACACACCCGCGAGCCGGCCGTGGCAGCGCCATATATCCGCCGCAGCGCCGGCACACCCGGCGCGCCTGTTCCGGCCGCCCAGTGTCCCCGGTGTCCCACCCGTCCCCGCGGTCCCCTCTGTCTCATCGCCCGGCCTCCCCATCATCCGGCGCTGGACCTCCCAGTCCACCGCGCCGGCGCGCCGGCGCGCTCATGGCGGCCGGCCGTTGTCCCCAGTGTCCCCAGTGTCCCCAGTGTCCCCAGTGTCCCCAGTGTCCCCAGTGTCCCCAGTGTCCCCAGTGTCCCCAGTGTCCCCAGTGTCCCCAGTGTCCCACCTGTCCCCTCGGTCTCCATCGCCTGACCGCGCCGGCGCCCTCGCCCGCCGGGCGGGCGGCGGTCAGTCCGCGAGGATGGCCATCTCGTAGATCGACCACCAGTAGTGGTCGCCGTCGCCGGTCTGGATGATCTTCACGTGGCGGGCCGGGGTGGGCAGCAGGGGCATCACGGTGCGGGTGGCGGTGTCGCCCTCGCTGATGCCGATGGGGCCGCGCCAGGTCCGGCCGTCGTCGGAGACCATGACCTGGCAGCCGCGCGGGTAGTCGCCGGTCGAGCGTGCCGCGTCGAGGATGACGCGGCGGAGGGTCCGCGTCTCGCCGAGGTCGATGGCGAACCAGTCGCCGGGCTTCTGGCCGCGGCCGGTGCCCCAGCGCGTCGTGAGATCCCCGTCGATCGCCTTGCCGGCGTCGGCGGCGCCGGCCGAGGCGATGACGGTCCAGCGGCTGCGGTCGAGGGCCTGACGCTCTTCGTCGAAGACCTCGGGACGGCCGTTGACCTTCAGTTCGGCGATGGACCAGTAGCGGCTGCCCTTGCCGAGCTGCTCGATCCGCAGGTAGCGCCCGCGGGTCGGCGTCAGGGCGAGGGTCATGACCTTGCCGGTGGCGCCGCCTTCGAGGACGGGCTCGCCCCACTGGCCATGCTCGCGGGCAACGTAGAGCCGGTAGTGGACGGGGGCGTCGTCGCCGGTATCGCCGGCATCGAGGACGACCTCGCGGACGTCGGTGTCGTAGCCGAGGTCGATCTCGAACCACTCATCGCCGGCCTGTAAGCGGCCGCTGGTCCAGCGCGTGGCGCGGGTGCCGTCGATGGCATTTTCGGGGCCCTGCCGGGCGGCCTGGTGCGAGGCGGAGAGGCGCATGCTGGCGCCCTCGAGGCCCTTGGTGATGCGCACGGCGGTCAGGAGGGCCTCGGACTGCAGGGTCTCGTGGTCGAGGTAGGCCTTGGCCAGGGCCAGGGCGTCGGGGTGGACGACGGCGCCGAGGCCATCGAGGAGCGAGCGCCTCTCGGCGTCGCCGCGGGCCAGGTCGAGGGCCTCGCGGTAGAGCCCCAGGGTCTCATCGATGGGCCGCGGGCTGGGCATGGCGAGCAGCCGCGCATAGCCGCGCAGGGCCAGGACGCGGTGTGCCTCCAGGTCGGCCTCGCGGCTGACCTGGCGCAGGCGTGGCAGGGGCGCGGCGTCGGGCCACTCGGCGAGGGCCTTGATGGCGACCCGGCGGACCTCGGCCGCGGGGTGATCCAGGGCGGCCTCGAGGGCCGCCAGGCCGCCCGGCTGAGCCAGACGGCCGAGGACCTCGAGGAGGGCGCCGCGGGCCTCGTCGGCGAGGCCATCACGGCCCAGGCCAGCGAGTACCGCGCCCAGGCCGGCGTCGGCATCCGCGGCGCGGCGGGCCACGCCGACCAGGAGCGCCACGGCCTTGCCGCGAGAGGCGCCGGCAGCGCTGTCGATAAGCAGGTCGACCAGGGCCGGGAGGTGCTCGGCGTCGGCAGTCTGGCCGAGGGCCTCGATAGCGGCGTTCGCGACCGCCTTCTCGGGATCGCGGGCGCAGCCCAGCAGGGCCGCGACGGCGGGGGTCGCGCGGCGCGCCCCGAGGGCGCGGATGACCTCGGCCCGGAGACCCGGCTCGGCGGCAGGCAGCGCCGCCTCGAGGAGGCCGTCGAGGCGTTCGTCGGCAAGGCCGTCCAGGCTGGCGCGAGCCAGGCGCTGCAGCGGGCTCTTCGCCGACGCGCCAGCGGCGGCGCGGGCCAGCAGGAGGCCCGCCGAGGCATCCCCAAGGCGGCCCAGGGCCGCCAC
>JAGVUW010000668.1 GCA_019136035.1 Verrucomicrobiota bacterium
ATCTTGCGGCGGCGGACCTTGAACAGCGGCGGCTTGGCGATGTGCACATAGCCGGCCTCGATCAGCGGCTTCATCTGCCGGAAGAAGAAGGTCAGCAGGAGGGTGCAGATGTGCGAGCCGTCGACATCGGCGTCAGTCATGATCACGACGCGGTGGTAGCGCGCCTTGCTGATGTCGAACTCGTCGGCGCCGATGCCGCAGCCGATGGCGGTGATGAGGGCGCGGATCTCGTGGTTGTTGAAGAGCCGGTCGAGACGCGCCTTCTCGACGTTCAGGAGCTTGCCGCGGATGGGCAGGATGGCCTGGAACTGGCTGTTGCGGCCCTGCTTGGCCGAACCGCCGGCCGAGTCGCCCTCGACGATATACAGCTCACTCTTGGACGGATCGCGCTCGGAGCAGTCCGCCAGCTTGCCGGGCAGCGCGGTGCTGTCCAGCGCCGTCTTGCGGCGCGTCAGTTCGCGCGCCTTGCGGGCCGCCTCGCGCGCCCGCGACGCCAGCATCGCCTTGTCAATGATCAGACGCGCCTCGGACGGGTGCTCTTCGAAGTAGGTCATCAGGCCGTCGTAGACGATGCTGTCGACGATGCCGCGAACGTCGCCGTTGCCCAGCTTGGTCTTGGTCTGGCCCTCGAACTGCGGGTCGCGGACCTTCACATTGATGATGGCACTGAGGCCCTCGCGGACGTCCGAGCCGCTGACGGTGGCCTCAGTCTTCAGGGCCGGGATGTTCCGGATGTAGGCGTTGATGCTGCGGGTGAGGGCGCCCTGGAAGCCGGTCAGGTGGGTGCCGCCCTCGATGGTGTTGATGTTGTTGGCGTAGCTGAAGACGCTCTCGGCGTAGCCGTCGTTGTACTGCATCGCGACCTCGGCCTCGACGCCGTCCTTCTCGGCGCGCAGGTAGACCACCTCGCCGAGCGGCGTGCGGCCTTCGTTGAGGTGCACGACGAACTCACGGATGCCGCCACGGTAGAGGAAGGTCTCCTCGCGATCGCCCTCGGCGCCGCGCTCGTCGCGCAGGACGACCTTCAGGCCGGCATTCAGGAAGGCCAGCTCGCGCATGCGCTTGGCCAGGATGTCCCACTTGTAGTCGATCGTGGAGAAGATGGCGCTGTCGGGCCGGAAGGTGACCTTGGTCCCGGTGCCGACACAGGGCCGCACCGTGCGCAGCGGCACCACCGTCGTGCCACGCTCGAAACGGATGGTGTGGACCATGCCGTCGCGCTGCACCTCGGCCTCGAGCCACTCGCTGAGGGCATTGACGCAGGAGACGCCGACGCCGTGCAGACCGCCGGAGACCTTGTAGGCGTTGTGGTCGAACTTGCCGCCGGCGTGCAGGATGGTCAGAACCACCTCAATGGCGGGCTTCTGCTCGGACTCGTGCATGTCGACCGGAATGCCGCGGCCGTTGTCGGTGACGGTCACGCTGTTGTCGGCGTGGACTGCGACGCTGACCGTGTCGCAGAACCCGGCCAGGGCCTCGTCAATGCTGTTGTCGACGACTTCGTAGACGAGGTGATGCAGGCCGCGCTCGCCGGTGTCGCCGATGTACATACTCGGCCGCAGGCGGACGGCCTCGAGGCCCTCGAGGACGGTGATCTTGGAGGCGTTGTACGCAGACGCCTCCGTGGCCGCCGCAGGCGGCGCTGAACGGGTCTCATCCATGGCTGTCAGGCTCCTTCGCTGCGACGGTGACGCCGCGGGCGACTGCGGCCAGGCGCACGGGCGGCGCGCCGGCTGTGGCGCGGGGCACGGAAGGGGCGATCGCGTGCACAGCGGCCGGCGCCATGGGCGCCGCCGGACGACGGGATGGCGGCCATCACAACGCCGTTCGCAGGCAGATCGGTCCGCGCCTCACGGTCGCCGGCGTCTCCTTCCGCGCGGGGGTTGGCTCGGGCTGCGTATGCCGATGCGGTCGCGCCGCACCGGGAACAGCCCCTAGCTTAGCATGCCTTCGCGCGCGTGCAAGCGCACGCGCGCGAGAAACCCCGAGGATAGCAGGCGCCCCGGCAAGGACCCGCCAGGGTCATGCCAGCGCGGCCGGAACCCCGCCCGCGGCAAGCCCGGCGCAGGACGCGCGGCGGGCTCACGGCAACGGCCGGGGCGGCCGCGGCGCTACAAACACCGGTGGCCGCACATAGACCGGCTCGGTCGAGGCCTCCATGGCGGCCCTATCCGCCGGCCAGGTCC
>JAGVUW010000793.1 GCA_019136035.1 Verrucomicrobiota bacterium
CGGCACGCGACGGACGTACTGCTTCCACGGCCCGGCACACCGTGCCTTCGAGTCCAGCCTCACCTTCGGAGCGCCGCAGGCGGAGCCCTTCCCCGTCGATGGCATGCACCGCGGGCTGCAGAACAACCTCCTCGAGCCGCAGGCCGCCGCCAGCGACGCCACCGTCTGGGCCGACTGGCATCACGACCTCAGCGACGTCCACCTGCGCCTGCACCTCCTCGGCCAGGCCGGGCGGGCCTACACCACCTCGCGCTATGGCAAGCCCGACGCCCCGCCGGTGCGCTTCCTCTTCGCCGAGGACGAGGCGGCCGACGGCGCCAGCGAGTTCGTCGCCCTCTGGGAGCCGTGGACCGGCAAGCCGTTCCTCGGGTCGGTCGAACGCCTGCCGGTCACCGCCAGCGGCAGCCAGGACGGCGCCCCGGGAGAGTTCGCGCCGGTGGCCCTGCGCGTAGACTGCGGCGAGGGCCAGGTCGATACCTTCTTCTATAGCATGGACCCCACCGCCACCCTGCAGAGCGGCGAGTTCACCTTCCAGGGCCGCTTCGGCTACTGGTCGGAGCGCGACGGGGCACTGCGCTGCCTGCACCTGGTCGACGGCGCCACCCTGCGCAAGGGCGACCGCGGCGTCCGCCAGGCCGCGCCGGCGCGACGCCTGCGTCTCACCAGCATCGACCTCGCCGAGACCATCCTGACCCTGGATGGCGACCTGCCCGTCGGCACGGCTCTCCAGGGCCAGATGCTCTTCCTGCAGGGCGGGCCGCACCGCACCGCCTGGCGCATCGCCGAGGTCCTGCCCCCGGGCAACCGCGTCCGCCTGGAGTGCAGCAGCCTGATCTTCCGGTCGCGCCTCGATGGCGTCGACGACACGGGGACGACCCTGACGACGGAGCTGGCGCCGCCCATCGAACTGACCCGCGGCATCAAGGCCGGCTACTACGACGGCGCCCTCGTCACCGACGAGGCCCGGCAGGCGCGCTTCCGCGTCGCGGCTGTCCGTGATGGCAAGGTCATCCTCGACCGGCCCTGCCGAGTTGAGGACTTCGCCGATGCCGACGGCGACGGCCGACGCATGGTCACCATCTACGACCACGGCGAGGGCGACGAGGCCGTCCTCTACCGCAGCGTCTTCCTGCGCGTCGAGGATGGCGTCGTGCGCCTGCAGGGCGAGGCGACGCTGGAAGGCCTCCCGGCCACGCCGGCACCGGCCGCGCCATAAAGGCGCCGACGGCGTGCGTCCGCGCCCTGCCGGGCGCGCGCGGTGGACAGAGTGGACCCAAGGGCATGCGGCAGGTGAGTTCTTCCAGTCAGGGGACGGGACTGCTTCCCAATGCCCCAAGGGGGCTTCGTCACCGGAGCCCAGGGTTGCGGTACCTCCGCTACCCTGGGATGGCCCATGGCCATGAACCCCAACCCCAAAGGGGGTTGTGTCGGCAGACGATCCGTCAGGGCTGTGCGAGCGGCGCCGCCGGTGCCTCGGGGTAGACCCAGAGGTGCTCGCGGTCGTAGATCACCGCCGCCGGGCGGCCGTTGCCGAACCAGTCGACCACCTGGGTACCGAAGCCGTAGCCGAGGTCGTCGCCGCGGCCCTTCTCGGGCACGGGACGCTCCGGCTGACGCGACGACGCCGGCGGCGCGAAGCAGTCCAGGACGCGGCCATCGCCGTCGACACACCACGGCCAGCCGCCATCGCTGAAGATCGCCAGGTCGCGCCGGCCAGGCCAGCGCACCAGCGGCCGGTTGCGGTGGAAGACGCGACCTCGACACGCCGCCGGCTGGCCCAGCGGCCACTGCTCGCGGTCGCTGGTCGACAGACGCCAGAGCTCCGTGCCGGATGGATCCACCATGACCAGCGGGCCGTCGTCGTTGTAGATCAGCATCTGGTAACGGCTGTCACGACGGAATCGCCCCACGGCACAGCCCTGCACATGGCGGTCCGGCCAGACCCAGCGCGTCCGGCGCCCCGGGCCCACCAGGTACGCCTTGTCCGAACCCGCGAAGCCGATGACGCGCTGCGTCCGCCCGATGAGCAGGATGTCGGTGAAGTCGACGTGGGCCTTTTCCGCATCGACGCCGTTCGGATCGACGGCGTCGACGACGCAGCGCCAGTCGCCGCGCGGGCTGACACGACAGTAGCCGATGAGGAAGTCGCGGCCGCCGTTGCGGTCGAGGTCCAGGCCGAGGAT
>JAGVUW010000489.1 GCA_019136035.1 Verrucomicrobiota bacterium
TGGCGAAGCTCGCGCTCCTTGGCATCCGCCAGCTCGAAGTCGATATCCTCCAGATGCGCCGCCATCTGCTCGAGCTGCTCGTCGGTGATCGCCAGACCGAGCTCCTTCTCGGCCTGCGCCAGCGTCAGCCACAGCCGACGCCAGGTCGAGAACTTCCGCTGGGGCGACCAGTTCTCGTTCATCTCGCGGCTGGCGTAACGCGACGCCAGCGGGTTCTCGTAGTGCAGACGATCTGTCATGCCGTGTCCTGCCTGCTGAACGCTCTGCGGCCGCACCGGGCGCGGCCCGCGACTCTCTCTCTCGACGCCGCCCGGGCACCACCGCCCGCGACGGACCGGCCGCTAATATGGCGTGTCCAGAACCGGAATGCACCCCCGACCCAGGAGCGGTCCGGGGCTGATCGAAGACCGCGTTGGCCCTCACCTGGTCACCCTGAAGAGGCGCCAGAACCGACTCTCAGACAGCCCTGGCGGGTGCATGACACTCCTCTAGTTGCGAAGCAGGAGAGATGATCATCCACGCGGGATTTCGGTTCCGATGTGGACTCCCCCAACTCAGGAATGGGCGCCCTCTCGGGACCTGTTCGATAGGTGTCACCACAACCTGCAGGCGAGATGAATTCCAGGTCCCGCCCAGCCGACAAACCTGTCATGCACCCGGCACACCGACTACATTGTCGAGCCCGCCGCCCGGGTGACCCTGACCGCGACCGATGACGACCACCGAGGAGGAGAACATGCGGATCCTGATCGCACACGACATGGAGGGCATCAGCGGGGTCGTCGACTGGCAGCACACCGAGCCCGGCAACCCGGAGTACGAGCGCTTCCGGCGTATCATGACTGCCGAGGTCAATGCCGCCGCGGCGGGCGCCCTGGAGGGCGGCGCCACCGAGGTCGTCGTCACCGACGGCCATGGCGGCGGCCGCAATGTCCTCATCGAGGGCCTCCTGCCCCAGGTCCGACTCAACAGCGGCTCGCTGTCGCCCCTGTCGATGGTCAGCGGCGCCGATGCCGGCATCGATGCGGCCCTCTTCGTCGGCTACCACGCCCGCTCCGGCACGGCCGAGGCCATCCTGGCGCACACCTGGTCGTGCTCGCGCGTCCTCGGCGTCTGGCTGAACCACGCGCCGGCCGGCGAGATCCACCTCAACAGCGCCGTCTGCGGCCAGTTCGGGGTCCCGGTGCTGCTCCTCGCCGGCGACGCCGCGGCCTGCGCCGAGGCCAGCGCCCTCATCCCCGGCATCGCCACCGTGCCGGTGAAACGGGCGCACGGCTTCCGCGCGGCCGAGTGCCTCAGCCCCGAGGTCACCCACCCGCGATTGCGCGAGGCCGCGGCGGCGGCAGTCCGCGAGTGCCTCGCCGGCCGCGCCCCGCAGCCGGTCGCCGTCACCCGGCCCGTCCACCTCATGGTCGAACTCGGCAACCCCGCCATGGCCGACGCCGCCGCCCTCATGCCCGGCATCGAGCGCCTCGACGGCCGACGACTCGCCGGCGAGTTCCCGGATATGCTCACCGCCTACCGCGCCTTCCGCGCCGCGGTCGCCCTCGCCGGAACGGCCTGAAGAGCCCGTCCACAGATCCCGCAACCACCCGCCACGACAGGCCGAGCGCGCCCCGACCCCGGCGGCACCGCCAGTGTGACCCTCTTTACGAAAAGGCCATGAATCCAGTCCGGTCGCCCTCGCCGGAACCGGTTTCCCGGACTATAGTTCCGAGGTCTTTTTGGCGGCTGGCAGACGACCTGGCCGGACTGTGTGTAAGCCATTGCGGTCGCAGTCGATGCGTGAAGAAGACGCCAAGGCGGTCAGACAGAGAGGATACGGACGGCGATGAAGAGATCCGCGTTTACCCTGATTGAGCTCCTGGTAGTCATCGCGATCATTGCCATCCTGGCGGCCATGCTCCTGCCGGCCCTGTCGCAGGCGCGCGAGAAGGCGCGCGAGGCCTCCTGCAAGAGCAGCATGAAGCAGCTCTGCCTCGCCGGGCTGATGTACGCCGACGACAACCGCGAACGCCTGCAGCGCTACTGCTACTGGGTCGATGCGGCCCTGTGGAACACCGCTGACGGCAAGCACTCCGGGCTCTACGGGCTGAAGGAGTACATCGGCGGCGACCTCAACATCGGCATCTGCGCCAGCGTCGGCAACCTGCGCTATGGCCAGACCAACACCACCACG
>JAGVUW010000556.1 GCA_019136035.1 Verrucomicrobiota bacterium
CACCGCAACCCTGGGCTCTCCGGTCACGAGGACTCCTTGGGGCCTTGGGAAGCGGTCCCAGTCCCTGACAGGAAGTACCGAATTGCCGGATGACCTGGGACTTTCCTTCAAGTGAGCTCGAAGGTCGGGATCTCGACGCCGGCGGTCTGCATCTTCTCGATCAGCAGGGCCGCCACCGCCGCGTCCGGTGCGCCCATGCCGACGAGCTGGCATGTAATGCGCTCATCGGCGTGTTCACGACCGACCTGCGTCCCGGCGACGATACGGGGCAACTCGGCAGCAAACGAGGCTTCGTTCACGAGTCCGCGATGCGCCATGGACGCGATATTGCCACGGTGGAGAGACTGCCCAATATGGTCGGCGATGAGCCTGTCGGCCTTCAGCACGACATCGTCGGAAGTCTCCGTGAACGAGCCCATCGTCAGGACCAGCGCGCCTCTCTTGACCCATGGTTCCTCAACGAGCTTCGCGTCGGCGTTGGTCACCGTGATGATGACGTCGCTGCCGCGGCAGGCCTCCTCGTTGCTCTGGCACTCGACCATCCTGAACGGCGCGTTCGGAAACAACGACATAAAGCGCTCCCTCGCCGCGGGACGGATATCGCACAGGCGGACCTCCCGGATGTCGAGCCGCGCGCTCATGCAGAGGAGGCTTGCATAGGCCTGTCTGCCGGTGCCGATGATGGTTACGACATGCGTGGAAGCGGCAAGGTACTTGCAGGCGATCGTTGGCTGGGCGCCCGTGCGCATGTCGGAGATCCAGTCGCCCGAGACCACCGCGCGCAGGTCGCCATTGCGCGGATCGGCGAGGAGGATCTTTGCACGAATGTAGGGCATACCCCGTTTGGGGTTATCCTCAAAGCCGCCGACCCACTTGATGCCTGCGTAATCGGTCGCCTGAACATAGGAGGGCATCGAGTTGACCCAGCCCTTGACGCCGAGAACCGACATGTCAAGCGTGACCTTGGGCGGCATGACGACCGTGCCTTCACCGTACCACCGCCATGTGTCCTCGACTCTACGAATGACATCCTCAACCGTGAGGTACTTCGGGACGGTGCTCTCCCCGATGTACATGACTTTCTCGGACATGGCTGCCTCCTGAGTTCTTACGCCGCGCCTCAGGCCAGACGCAGATGGAGATAATGCAAATTGCAGACTGCCCCCAAAGCGCGATCCCCGTTGCCTGGGTCAACGGTAGTGCCGGACAGGGGCCGGCGCAAAGCCAGAGCGGCACCCTGGGCGTCCTCAGCGGGTCCAAGCGCATAACGGCCCCCCCTGGGTCGGATGGCCGCATGACCCGATCGGCCTGCGGCAGGTACGTGCAGACGACGGCGAGCGCCGATGGAGGATAGCAGCGATGGCCAATTCTGATTTCCAAGGAACTGAGGCCGGGTCCCATGAGACGGCCCTGAGCGTCAGCGGCATGACGTGCGCGGGCTGCGCTGCGCACGTGGAGAAGGCCTTACGCGGTGCGCCCGGGGTGATCTCCTGCCAGGTGAACCTGGTGCGGGCGCGCGCCACGGCCCGCTTTGACCCCAGCCAGACCACGCCGGCCCAGATTGCCGCGGCCGTGAGCCGCTCGGGCTATCCGGCGGTGCTGGAGACGGCCGGGCTCGCGCCTGATGAGGCCGAGATCCGGCGCGAGAACGAGCAGGCCGCCGAAGCCCGTCTCTGGTTCCGGCGGGCGGTTGTGGCGATGGGGCTCTGGCTGCCCTTTGAGGCGGTCCACTGGTCCTATTTCCTAGTCAGCCGCCATGGCCACCTCCCGGCGCTGGACTGGGCGAGTTTGGTCAGCAGCACCCTGGCCATCGGGTATGTCGGTGGTGCGTTCTACCGGAATGCCTGGGCCGCGCTGAAGCGTCGGACCACGACTATGGACACCCTGATCGCGATGGGGACCACTGTCGCGTATCTCTACAGCCTGGTCGCCTTTGCCGGCTTCCACCTGTCCTGGTGGGAGCGTCTGCCAAGCCTCTACTTCATGGAGGCGACGGGGCTGCTCGGCCTGATCAGCCTGGGCCACTGGCTCGAGGCCCGGGCTCGGGCCGCCGCCGGGTCCGCCATCCGCCAGATGCTGCAGTTGACCCCCAGCCGGGCCTGGCGGGTAGAGGAGGGGGCCCCGCCCCGGGAGGTACCCATCACCGAACTGGAGGTTGGCCACCTGGTCCTGGTCCGGCCGGGCGATCGGGTCCCGGTGGATGGGGTTGTGGTCGACGGGCACTCCAGTGTCGATGAGTCCATGATCAGCGGCGAGCCGCTCCCGGTCACCCGTACCGTCGGCGACCACGTCATTGGGGGCACCGTGAACCAGGACGGGCGTCTGACCGTCCGCGCCAGTCAGGTGGGGTCGGCCACGGCCCTGGCCCAGATCGTCAGCCTGGTGGAGCGTGCCCAGGCCAGCAAGCCTCCCGTGCAGCGATTGGCCGACGCTATCTCGGCGGTCTTTGTGCCGGCGGTGCTGCTGGTGGCCCTGGGGACCGGAGTGGCCTGGTTCACCTGGGGCCAGGTCCACGGCTGGGAGGATGTCGCCATCTGGGGCCGGATTGCCAACGCTGTGTGCAGTGTCCTGATCATCGCCTGCCCCTGCGCCCTGGGCCTGGCATTGCCCGCCGCGCTGATGGTCGGGACCGGGCGGGGCGCCCGCCGGGGCATCCTCATCCGCGACATGGACGCCCTGCAGAATGCCGAGAAGATCGACACGGTCGTGCTGGACAAGACCGGCACCGTCACCCGCGGGAAGCCGGTGGTGGTGGGGGTCACGTCCCTCAACGGCATGCCCGCCGACGAGATCCTGCGCCTGGCCGGCGGCGCTGAGCAGTTCAGCGAACACTCGCTCGCCAAGGCCATCACAACCTATGCCCGGCAGCGCAACCCATCCCTCCCGACCCCGACGACCTTCACCAACGAGGCCGGCTTCGGTGTCGTTGCCACGATCGAGGGCCAGGCCCTGCTGGTGGGGAACGTCCCCCTCCTGGAACGGCACGCCGGCGCCCCGCTGGACACCCTGGCCGACGCCCCGGCGGCGGACGACCCTGCGTCGGTCGTCAGCACCCGCGTCCAGGTCGCCAGGATGCTCCCCGGCGGCGTTCTGGAACGCCTGGGTCAGATCGACATCGCCGACGAGATCAAGCACGACTCGGCGGCAGCCCTGGCCGAACTCCGTCGCCTGCGCCTGAGGACGATCCTGCTCACCGGCGACCATGCCGGCACCGCCAGGGCCATCGCCGAACGGGTAGGGATCGATGACGTCCGGGCCCAGGCAACGCCTCAGGAGAAGGCGTCGATCATCCGCCAACTGCAGGCCGACGGCCACCGGGTGGCCATGGTCGGCGATGGCATCAACGACGCCCCGGCCCTGGCCGTCGCGGACGTGGGGATCGCCATCGGCTCGGGGTCAGATATCGCCAAAGAGACCGGTGGCATCGTCCTGGTCGGCGGCAGCCTGAGCGGCATCGCCACCGCCATCCGCCTGTCACGGGCCACCATGCGCAAGATCCGGCAGAACCTGTTCCTGGCCTTTGTCTACAACGTCCTGGCGATCCCGCTGGCGGCCTTGGGGCTGCTGAACCCGCTGATTGCCGCCGGCGCCATGGCCCTGTCCGATGTCAGCGTGATAGGAAACGCCCTGCTGCTGCGGCGAACCAGGATCGACTAAGGCCGGGGCGGCAGGCCCCTGGGTGGCGTGGGAAAGGAGGTCGACGGCGCTATCGGGCCCGGTTCGCAAGGTGTTACGAATCGTCGCACTATAGTCGGGACGGTTGCCGAGGTCACCGGTCGTGTGCGGCGGTCCTGACAACTCCTAGACGATAAGTGTGCACGTACGTCCCCATATGACTGACAGACAGTCATCCACCGCAGAGGCCTCAGAGGAGCGCCGAGGGGTGGGCGTCGATGAGGTGAGCGGGGCCGCGGTCGATGCGGCCGTGAGGGTGCCGACGGTCCAGGGGGCTGGGTCTGCTCGAGTCCGCCCATGAAGCATGCCTGACAACCGAGCGACGGGAGCGCCGCCACAGCGTGTGCGTACTGGTCGCGCTGCCGGTCGGCGACGGCAACGGCGATCCGAATCTGAAGGACCGCATCAAGCGTCTGGCCCATCGGCTATGGGCTTCCCTCTGCGTCCTCCGCGGTGAAACAGCGATCCCCTGGCGCGGTTCGCCAGGACTCGCCCGAGGTCTCTGCCGATGCGTTCCCTCCGCCGGTCCGGATGGGGCGCTGTCGTCGGGCTTGCGGGGCCGGGTCCTGAATCGGTGCCGTGGGCGCCCATGTCTTCTCGGAACGGCGCCGCGTGGCGGAAGTTGCGAACCAATCAGACGAGAGACTCTGCCTTATCACCCCTCTGTGCTGCTCACGCTGTGCCTGCATGGCGACCGATGAGGCCTGGATATGCAAACGCGACGAACCGATGGAGCCGCGGATTGGGCTTCGGGGGGGGGGAATGGGGCCGATGGGACGCACGACGTCTGAGGCGTGGAAGCATGCTATGTTCTGCATGCAAGATGCAGGCACCTTAGCCGCACACGGCACCGGTGGGGGAGACGTGACGAACGGAGGGAAGCCCATGTCATCTGGAACCGCACTGAGGCGGTTGGCGACGCTGTGGCCACATATGAGCACATAGATCAGGACGGACCACAGCGGTCAGGTGGCGAACGGGGCCGAAACCGGCGCTGGGCCAGCACAGCCCTCGCGAGAGGACCTGCTCTCCATCCTGGAGCAGTCCGAGGGCAGGATCGGGAGGCTTCGGGCAAAGTACGTGCTCGTCTATGGCTCAGTCGACGGGGGGAACGTGGGCAGTGGTGCTCTAGTACCAGACCATCCCGCATGGGTGGTGAACGCCGAGTATGCGGTTGACTTTGCGGGCCAGGGGATGGTCTCCTACCTAGACGAATCCGAGACGATAGGGGAGATCGTCCGAGAGACTGTGTCTGCGACAGACGGGAGGATGGGCACCGTGCTGACTCGACAGCCGGGGCAGATCCCGGAGCTGTCTGCCCTCATCGTGCCCGGGGTGCCCGATACCCTTCGAGACGCCACAACGCACCATCCGAGGCCGACGGAGGTCGCGTACTGGCCAGCATCCGGAGCCCCTCTCTCGACACTCCTGCGTGAGGCGTCGGACATCAGCATCGAGGCCGCGACCGTCGATGAGGAACCGTGCCATCTGGTGACCATGGTCGTGTGGGAGGACAAGACGGCGGTGGTTGCGGGCAAGAGCGTGCGAGGCCGGGAGCCACGGCACTTCCGTCTCTGGCTAGATCCCGCGCGCGGTATGCTGCCGTTGCGGATTGAGGAGCGCCTGCCGCCTCTCCCAGGGAAAGCGGATCCTCGCCGACTGCTGAGCGCCAGGTACCAGACGGATGTCAGGGAGGTCGCACCAGGAGTGTGGTTCCCGTTCAGGAGCCGGATGCTATCCGACCTCGCAGGGAAGGCGCCGCGCGTGGCTGACATGGTTCTTGTCGGCATGGAGGTGGGTACGAGCGCCATCGTCCCGGAACGCGTAGGCATCCCGGTTGGCACGTATGTGACCGACCTGGTCACCGGCGCGAAGTACCGAGTCGGGCCAACAGAGGTCGAGGGAAAGCAGGTCATCGAGAGGGCTGTGGACAGATAAGTTGCATCGGGGACAGTCAGAGTTACGCGTCTGCTGTGTTGCGGCTTGCGGTGGATGCGGCGATCGCTCATGGGAGGGCTCGGTCGACGGGCGCAGGGGAGGCACGGGGCAACGCTCCGGCGCAGGACGCCTTGTGCTACGGATGCTCCCCGGCATGGTGCTAACGCGCGTTAATGGCCTTCCACTGCAGCAGCGGGTGAGCCTCGATGCGAGCCGCCAGTTCTGCGTCCTCGGTCAGAAGGTCGGGCCTGAGTTCCCCATGGTCCAGCAGACGGTCGAGAAACGCGGCTTCGTTCGGCGTGTAGGAGAGTAAGGGCGACAGGCGCTTCCGGCAGGTCTCAACCATGTGTGTCGCCCAACCGTGGGCAAGCGACTCCCGAGCCCGGCTGCTCAGCACCGGAAGGAGCTGGTTCTCCAGGTCGCGGGTGTCGTAGCCGAGGTCGTCCAGCGAGAGAGTCCGCCAGTCCCTGCGGTTCATTGCACCGTAGAGGACGAAACCGAGGCGGAGACGGTCAGGATCAAGCATCCCGCACGTCAGCAGTTTGTGCGCGTCGAACAGGTCACGGCTGGCCTTCCGCGCCAACAGCGCGGCCAGCTTGCCCGCCGCCAGTTCGTGCAGTTCCAGGATCGGGATGCCGCTGGCCGCGTAGGAACCGACGGCGACTGAGTTCATCGTGGCAATGGGCCACAGGGGCACGCGGAACATGAAGTTCAGGTCGACCTCCAGGTTGCCGGTGCCGCCCAGGGCGCTGGCGTATCGCAAACGCCACTTGCCGCCGGCGTGGTCCCCAGGCACGCGGGTCACTGCCAAATCCTCGCGTTGGCAGACGGCCTGGACTGCCAGCTCGATCCTCCCGCGGTCTGCCAGCATGTCTGCCCGTTCGGCGGCACCGACGTAGTTCAGGTCGATGTCGACGGACAGGCGCGGTACGTCGAAGAGGAACAGGTTCAGTGCGGTTCCGCCCTTGAGGGCGAGCCGGCCGGCCAGCGCGGGGTGTCGCTGGAGAACACCCAGCAGATTCAGCAGGTGGATGACCTTCTCCAGGATCTCCGGCCGGAAGCCTGTAGCCTCCGACTCCGCCTTGAGCCTCTCGGGGGAAAGCCTCACGTCTCCGCCTCCCACGCACGGTCGAGAATGCTCCGGGGCACGATCAGGTTCCATGTGGGATCGAGGCGCCCGGACGTCCCCGGTTCCATATAGCGCGGCTGGGCGGGACGGACCGCACGGAGCCTCGCGACATGCTCCTCATCCACCCGGAACTGCTCACGGTGTTGTTCCAGGAAGAGGCCCACCTTGGCGGCTGTCGTCGCATTCCCCAGCAGGAGCGTGTAGCCCACCACTAACCCGAGGTCGTAGTACTCGACCGACTCCAGCGACCGCCACACCTCCTCCCAGCCGCCGCCGAGGTCAGGGCGCTCCAGCATATCGACAAGAGCCCGTTCCAGTGAACTGACGCGAACGTCGAGCCCTTGCCGGTCGACTGTCTGGACGCCGAACTGCTCCTGCTCGGCCAGGCGCAGCGCCTTGGGGTAGGCGACCCGTCGGAACCGGCATCCTCGGTACTCCCTGGTTCGAACCGCCCGATCGCTGAGGAACGCAATCTCGTCCGACAACGAGTAGGCGCGTCCGTGGAATTGGAGAGCCGCGTGGTAGGCGATCACGGCATCGGGGGCCAGGTTCGCCGCTACGAGCCAGGGATCAGGAACGAATGCAGTCGCATCCTGTCCCGTGGGAACACTCGCGTATAGCCCGCGCTGGATCTGAATGACATGCCCGGCACGGACGTGGTACGCCAAGCGGGCATTGGACGTGTGGCGGACGTCGGAGTAGTCTCCCTTCAGCGCCTCATCCGCCTGGGACCGCGTGAAGACCGGGTTCCTGCTCAGGAATGTGCGCATGTCCATCGTCTAATCCCGCACTCGATGGCAGTCGCTTCAAGTACTAAAAACTTTAGCACTAAACGCAATCGCCGGCAAGTGCCTCGAACGCCTGGACGTGTCCCTGGCAAGAAGCACGAGCTAACCCGCACGTGACTGATGAGGCCGTAGAATCTTGGCAACTGTAAACAAGCACGTCAAATGCATGCGGCACCGACGGGGCCGAGGAATCGTGGGCAGGCAGGCCAAGACATGGATCCAGCGCAGAGGACTCAGAGGAGCGCCGAGGGGTGGGCGTCGATGAGGTGAGCGGGGCCGCGGTCGATGCGGCCATGAAGGTGCCGACGGTCCCGGGGGCTGGCCTGCTCGAGTCCGCCCATGGAGCACGCCTGACACACGAGCGACGGGAGCGCCGCCACAGCGTGTGCGTACGGGTCGTGCTGCCGCTGGATGACGACAACGGCGATCCGCATCTGAAGGACCGCATCAAGCGTCTGGCCCATCGGCTGTGAAGGTGCCTCTGCACCCCTCTGCGTCCTCCGCGGTGGAACAGCGATCCCGCATTTCAGGGACGGCATCAAGCGTCTGGCCCATCGGCGATGAGCGTCCCTCTGTACTACTATCCGTCACAAACTTGCTCTCCGGGCAAGTCCCTGGCTACAGACGTACAGTCCACAGACGCACAGACGCACCCTCCCCCGGGGTTGCGGGCGGAGCCCGCTCCAGCCTCCTCTGCGTCCTCCGCGGTGAAACAGCGATCCCCTGGCGCGGTTCGTCAGGACCACCCTATGTTACATGCTGAACGCACGCGGCTTCGATGGGCAGCCCGAGGGTCAGGCTGAGGATGGCAGTATGGACGACGCTCCCGTCACCGAGTTCATCACCGACCGGGATATCTACCGGCGCGTCATCCTGGAGATGGTGCCCCAGGCACGCGCCTTTCTCTGGCTGGCGACCGCCGATCTGAAGGACCTCTACATCGAGCGCCCCGGCGGCTTTGTGCCCTTCCTCCAGACCGTCGCCGAACTGCTCGAGACCGGCGTCGAGGTCCGTCTGCTGCACGCGAAGGAGCCCGGGCCGAACTTCCGTGCCGACTTCGACCGCTTTCCGGTGCTGATCGAGCGTCTGGAACGCCTGCTGTGTCCGCGGGTGCACTTCAAGAGCGCCATCGTCGACGGCCGGGCGGCCTACAGCGGCAGCGCCAACCTGACCGGTGCCGGCCTGGGCGCCAAGAGCGACGGCCGCCGCAACTTCGAGGCCGGTATCGTCACCCGCGAGCCCGCCCTGGTCGCGGCCATCATGGACCAGTTCGATCAGGTCTGGATGGGCGCCCGCTGCGATGCGTGTCGGCGCAAGGCCTTCTGCGCCGACTTCAAGGACATCGCCCGCCGAGTGGAGTGAGCTGTCGTGGCGGACGTAGACTGTGAGCGACGCATCCGCGCTTCGCGAGCAGTCCAGATGGGTCGGCCGCCACCATCGCGAGAGAGACGATGGCCGGAACCGGTAGCCATGAGGCCTGCCCCTGCGGCAGCGTCAGGAAGTACAAGCCCTGCTATCCCCTTGGGGCATGAGAGGGCAGGTCCCGTCGGCGACCTTAACCCTTCTCGGAACCACCATGCTCCACACCCGGAAGTACGCACGTTCCGGATGATCCGGATCTGTCAAGCGGGCGAGTCCGCGTCGTTGCCCCCCTCTTCTGCTTGGATTCGGTGATCACTGATGTTCGACGATCTCTATGATCTGTTCGTAGTTCTTCATGGCCAGCGCTGAGAGCTCTCTCCCGTAAGGACATGCAGAGGGCATCAAGACAAAACCGCGCCCACTCCCGGCTGTCCCTTCCGCGATGGCGCGTTTGACCTTGTCCGCAAACTGAGGTGTCGGCAGGTTCTCGATATCACTGGCTTCCAGATTGCCAAAAAGCACCATTCCCTTCCCGTATTTCCCGCGTACATAGCCTAGCTCGACATCGCCCTGTGGAGGCGGTTCTATGGGGTCAAGACCGTCAGCCCCCATGCTGCTGATAGCGTCCAGGATGGCTTTCAGGTTGCCATGGGAATGGATACGGGCATAGCCCCCGCTTCTATGAATCGCCTCAATCATGGGCCTTACGCAGCGGCAGACGTAGGGCATGGTTGCGTGGGAACGGCACCGCTGTCAGCCCCCACGGGAGATCGACAGCAAAGCCGTAAGTCATACGTAAACGGGAACTTCCGGCAATGGCAGGTAACGGCCAATGGAGGAAGAGCCGTCAGAAGGCGAGGCCTGGCTCGCTGACTCATCGCGCCACGGGGTCACGGCGTCTTGGCGGGGTGCCGGAGGCCGCCGTGCTACTCGAACCGCACGGCCGCGGTCGCGTAGGAGTCTTTGATGGCCCCGCCGGTGATCACGGCGCGGAAGAAGACCGGATAGCCGCTGCCGCCGTCGAACGTACCGGTGCCGGGGCCCAGGGTGACTTGAGCCGCCCACTCCGTGCCATCCTTGGTGCCGACGCGCAACAGTTGCAGGCTGTTCTGACCGTTCAACGGGATGGGGGCATAGTTGGAGCCGCCGCTGACCTCGAGGGTCGCGTCCAGAGCCGGCTGCTGCAGGAAGAGACGGAAGAGCAGCTCGTCGCGCTGTGTGAGGGCCATGGGTAGCGGTGAACCATCGGCGAGGGTGACCGCCAGGCCATCCTGCGGGCGGCGCGCGAGCTGCAGCCAATCGACGATGAAAGCCGGTCCCGCTTTGACCGTGCCATCCGGTTGCTTGGCGGAGCCGGCCACCGAGAGGGTCAGAAAGCACTGCCTGGCGGTGCCCTCGCGGAAGATGGCGTTGACGTAGTGCGTGTCGACCGTGTAGATGCCTGGCCGCGAGGTGTGGACCGCGCCGCGGAAACCGGGTTTACCGGAGGAGTCCCTGAAGCCGGCCACCAGCCAGCGGTACCCCTCGCCGGCAATCGCGCCGATCTTGATTTGGCAGTAGCGGTAAGCGGGGTCGTAGGGGAAGAAATGGGCCATGCCCGCATAGCCCTCCGGGGCGGTGCAGACGATGGCGATCCCGCCGCCGGCCCTCGTCTCGGCCTTCAGTTTGTCGGCATTCAGTACCCATGTGTCATCGTGGCCATCCCAGTTGAACTTGGCTGCGCTTGCGAACTTCGCGAAGTCTTCGCGCCAGAGCAGCGGTTCGTCGGCGGTCTCCGCGGCCGGGGTAGAGAGCCTAGGCACCTGGGTGCTGGCGGCCTGGCTTCGCAGCGGCGTCGTAGGCCCCTCTCCCGCTTCGGCGTAGGCCTCGATCTCGTGCACTTTCACGCCCCTGACCCCAGCGCCATCCGCCTTGGCCAAGGCAGTCAGCCGGAGCTTCAGGGCCGGCGCCGGCGCCGCAAAACGTATCTCGGCCTGGGTCAGACGATTGCCGCGAATGGCCGCCA
>JAGVUW010000304.1 GCA_019136035.1 Verrucomicrobiota bacterium
GATGATTGTCATGATCGACAACTACGACTCGTTCACCTACAACCTCGTGCAGTACCTCAGCGAGATGAGCTGCCAGACGGTCGTCCACCGCAACGACGCGGTGACGGTCGACGAGGTTCTCGCCATGGCTCCGGACGGCCTGATTCTTTCGCCGGGGCCGGGCCGTCCCGAGGATGCCGGGATTATCGTGCCGCTGATCCGTGCGGCCAGCGGCCGGGTGCCGATCCTCGGCGTCTGCCTCGGGCACCAGGCCATCGGCGCGGCCTTCGGCGGCCGGGTCGTGCGGGCGCAGGCGGTGATGCACGGCAAGGTCTCGGCCATCACCCACGACGGCAACGGCGTCTTCGCCGGCATCCGCTCGCCGATGAAGGCGACGCGCTACCACTCCCTGGCGGTCGAGCGCGCCTCGCTGCCGGCCTGCCTGCAGATCACCGCCGAGGCGCCCGATGGCGAGATCATGGGCCTGCGCCACCGCGCCCACGCCACCGAGGGCATCCAGTTCCACCCGGAGTCGGTCCTGACCCCGGCTGGCAAGAGGCTCCTGGCCAACTTCGTGGCCATGACCGCACAGTCGTCGAACCCGCCCGGCCACGCGCCGGCCAGCCTGACGAGGTAAGCCATGTTCACTGCTGTCCTGAACCAGCTCATCGCCGGCCGCGACCTCAGCGAGCGCGAGGTCACCGTGGTCATGAACCACATCATGAGCGGCCACGCCACCGAGGCGCAGATCGGCGCCTTCCTCGCCACCCTGCGCATGAAGGGCGAGACCGTCGCCGAGGTGCAGAGCGCCGCGGCCGTGATGCGCCGCCACGCTACCCTCATCGACGCCGGCTCGCAGCGCGTCGTGGATACCTGCGGCACCGGCGGCGACGGCGCCGGGACCTTCAATATCTCGACCGCGGCAGCCTTCGTCGCCGCCGGGGCCGGCATCTGCGTCGCCAAGCATGGCAACCGCGCCGTCACCAGCAAGTGCGGCTCGGCCGACGTCCTGGCGGCCCTGGGGCTGAACCTCGAGTGCCCGGCGCCTGCCATGGAGCAGTGCCTCCAGGAGCACGGCATCGGCTTCCTCTTCGCGCCGGCGATGCATCCGGCCATGAAGCACGTCATGCCGGTACGCCGCCAGCTCGGCATCCGCACCGTCTTCAACATGCTCGGGCCGCTGACCAATCCGGCCGCGGCCACGGGCCAGGTCCTCGGGGTCTACGCGGCGGGCCTGACCGAGGTCTTCGCCGAGGTCCTGCGCCGTCTCAACAGCCGTCGCGCCCTGGTGGTCTATGGCGAGCCCGGCCTCGACGAGATCAGCCCCTGCGGCCGCACGCGCATCAGCGAGCTTCGGGATGGCCACGTGCGCACCTACGAGATCGACGCCGATATCGTCCTCGGCGAGTCCTTCCCGATTGCCGACCTGGCCGGCGGCAACCCCGAGGAGAACGCCGGGATCCTCCGCGGCGTCCTCACCGGCGAGATCCAGGGCGGCGCCCGCGCGGCCGTGCTGCTCAACGCTGCCGCCGCCATCGTCGCCGGCGAGGGCGCCGACAGCCTCGACGAGGGCCTGCAGAAGGCCCGCGCCAGCATCGACTCCGGCGCGGCTCTGGGCAAGCTCGAGATCCTCGTCCAGGAGAGCCGCCGCGCATGAGCCGCCTCGACGCTATCG
The DNA here is from genome assembly GCA_019136035.1 of Verrucomicrobiota bacterium. GTDB lineage: Bacteria > Verrucomicrobiota > Lentisphaeria > Oligosphaerales > JAFGRS01 > JAGVUW01. The sequence goes on from JAGVUW010000304.1 coordinate 1,655, forward strand.
TGGCACGCACCCGCGCCGACCTGGCGCAGCGCTACCCGAATGGCCTCCCGGAAGGCGCCGCTCCGGCGCAGCCGGTGACGCGGGCGTCGTTCGCCGACGCCCTCCGGGCCCGCCCGGACGGCCGCCCGCGTGTCATCGCCGAGCTGAAGAAGGCGTCGCCCTCGAAGGGCCTCATCCGCGCGGACTTCCGCCCGGCGGAGCTGGCCGCGGCACTGGCCGACGGCGGCGCCGCGGCGCTCTCGGTGCTGACCGACGAGCCGCATTTCCTGGGCAGCCCGGCCTACCTGCGCCAGGCGGCTGCCGCGGTCCGCCTGCCGATCCTCCGGAAGGACTTCGTTGTCCACGAGGTCCAGCTCGTCGAAGCCGTCGACTGGGGCGCCTCGGCGGTGCTGCTGATCGCAGCGGCCCTGACGCCGTCCGAGTTCCGCCGGCTGCACCGTGCCGCCCGCGTCATGGGCCTGGATGTCCTGAGCGAGGTCCACGACGCGGCCGAACTCGAGACCGTCCTGGCCGCC
>JAGVUW010000827.1 GCA_019136035.1 Verrucomicrobiota bacterium
CACCGTTGGCAACACCGACGCCGGCGCCGCCACCGGCCACTCCGGCGGCAGCCACGGCGGCCGCGGCCTCAGGGACGGCCGCGGCGACGTCAATGCCACCTACGGCGACTTCCGTGACCCGGCCTTCCCCGGCGCCGGCGGCGGCAACGACGACGGCGGCGGCTCGGGCGGCGGCGTCGTGCGCCTGCGGGCCGGGACGCTCACCCTCGACGGCGCCATCCGCGCCAATGGCAGCGGACCCATCTACAACGACCGCGCCGGCGGTGCCGGGGGAAGCATCCGCATCGACGCCGGCACCCTCGCCGGCGCCGGCACCATCACCGCCCATGGCGGACCGGGGACCTGGGGCGCCGGCGCCGGCGCCGGCGGCCGCGTCGCCATCTACTACGGCGACGCCGCCGAGTACGACCTCGAGGCCAACGTCGGCGCCCACGCCGGCAGGAATGACTCCAACCTCGCCGCCGCCGTCGGCACGGTCTACCTGCAGCCGACAGGCGGCCCCGGCGTCCTGCGCCTCGTCAGCCATGGCGCCCTCACCGGCGAGTGGACTCCCCTCGGCCTCCCCGGCAGCGAGCCCATCGCCCTCGGCGCCCTCCTCCTGGCCGGCGCCGGCGTCCGCGCCGCGCCCGCACAGGTGTTACCGATGCGCTTCGGCGCCGTCGATATCCTCGCCGGCGCCGTTCTTACCCACCTGCCTGCCAGCGCCACTCAGGAGTTCGGCCTGGACCTGCGCGTCGATGGCGATCTGACGATTGCCGCCGACGCCGCCATCGACGTCAGCGGCCGCGGTTTCCTGCCCGGCTATACCATCGGCAATACCACCGCCGGCGCCGCCACCGGCCACTCCGGCGGCAGCCACGGCGGCCTGGGCGGTGTCAGCCGCGGCGTGACCAACGCCGTCTACGGCGACCTGGCCCTGCCGATCGACCTTGGCTCCGGCTCCGGCAACGGCGGTAGCGGCGGCGGGCGCGTCCGCGTCAGCGCCGACAGCATCTGCGTCGACGGCGCCATCCGCGCCGATGGCCAGAGCGGCCCCACGGGCGACCGCCCCGGCGGCAGCGGCGGCAGCATCCTGATCGGCGCCACCAGTCTCGACGGCAACGGCCGCATCAGCGCCGACGGCGGACCGGGGACCTGGGGCTCCGGCAGCGGCGGCGGCGGACGCATCGCGGTCTACTGCGCCGGCGACATCGGCCTGCCCGCCGACGCCATCACCGCCAGCGGCCAGGCGGCGGGAGTACCCTCGACTCCAGGAAGCATCTACATCGCCAACCGCGCCCTTTTCTCCTGGGACGAACCCCGCTCCGACGTCGTCCACGGCACCACGACCCTGGCCTGGTCCGCCCTCGGCATCGCCACCGCCAGCCTCCGCGTCGAAGTCGGCATCGACGGCCGCGGCCTGGTCCTCGCCACCGACCGGGAGGCCATCGGCTCCCTGCGCTGGGATACCACCACCGTCGTCGACGGCCGGCACGAGATCTGGGCCACCTTCCGCGACGCCGGCGGCACCGTCGTCGGCCAGGCCGTGCGCTCGATCCTGGTCGGCAACGACCTGGCCATACACACCGGCGTCCTCGCCGCCGACGAGGTCTGGAGCGCCGACCGCGTCCACATCATCGAGGGCGTGCTGGCCATCCCGGCCGGGAGGACCCTCACCCTCGAGCCCGGCGTCGTCGTTAAGGCCCTCCGCGGCGCCCGTATCGTGGTGATGGCCGGCGGCGCCCTCGTCGCCGCCGGCACCGCCGAGGACCCGATCGTCTTCACGGCCTTCGCCGACGACAGCGTCGGCGGCGACACCAATGCCGACGGCATCGCCTCCCTCCCGACACCCGGGTGGTGGGCTGGCATCGAGACGCGCGGCGACGGCCTCCTGACCACCAACGCCTTCACCGAGCTGCGCTACACCTCGATTATCCGCAACGGCACGCTCGCGACCAGCGAGACCTGGCGCGGCGGCACCGCGTACTGCCTCACGGCCGACCTGGTCATCCCCAACGGCGTGACCCTCACTCTCGAGCCCGGCACCGTCCTGAAGCTGGGCCCCGACGTCGCCCTCAATGTGCGCCCTGGCGGCGTTCTCCGTGCCGCCGGGCAGGCGGCCCGGCCGGTCATCGTCACCTCCATCAGGGACGACAGCGTCGGCGGCGACAGCAATGGCGACGGCTCCCT
>JAGVUW010000436.1 GCA_019136035.1 Verrucomicrobiota bacterium
GCCCTACTGAGGCGGCGGCTCACACCAGCCGCCGCCCCCGGGAGCGCTGATCTCCTGATCGGCTCCTCCTTGTCGGGCGCCGTTCCCCGGCGCCCGCGGTCGCGCTTGGCTCTGGTGCGACGGCGTTGGCGCGCGCCAACGCGGGGAGGCGCCCCCGTTCCGTCTGTCCCGGTTGCCAATCGCGTCTGGCGTCGTATGGTGTGGCGTTCCGGTTGTGAGTGCCTGGTGTCGTTGCCGCAGCAGAAGGACTGCACGTCATGCGTAGGGTTCGCCGTCGGGGCTTCACGCTGATCGAGTTGCTGGTGGTCATTGCCATCATCGCCATTCTGGCGGCGATGCTGCTGCCGGCCCTGTCGCGGGCGCGCGAGAAGGCGCGCACCATCTCCTGCATGAACAACGCCAAGCAGGTTGGCCTGAGCATCCTGATGTACAACGACGACAACGGCGAGCGCATGATCCCGTCCGCCATGTGGTACATCCCCAACCCCGGCGGCAAGTACTACTCCTGGCCGCAACTGACGCGCCCCTACCTCAACAGCCTGGAGGTCTTCACCTGCCCCTCCGCGCCTGACTACGTCTGGACCGGCACCACCAACGCCACCAGCAGCATCGGCTACGGCTTTGCCGGCCGCAACGGCGGCTACCCGAGCCTCAGCAACATGGCGCTCGCCCAGATCTCTAAGCCGAGCACCTGCATCATGACCGGCGATTCCGGCCGGCTCACCCTGGGCACGGGAGTCTCCTACTACATCATCGACTGGAGCCCCGACCAGAGCGACAACGGCGTCCCGCCAGACCCCAACCGCCATGGCTCGGGCGCCAACGTCATCTTCTGCGATGGCCACGGCGAGTGGCTGTCGATGGGCAAGTACTCGACCTGGGTCACCAGCGCCGGCACCCCGGCGCCGACGCCGAATCTCTGGCTGCCCTACTGACGCGGCTCGCGCGGTTGCGGCAGCAGCGGCGCCGCGGGCCGGTCGTAGGCGTCCCAGGTGCTCCGGAGGAGCGCGTCGAGGGCGGAGGGGGCCGGCTCGCGGCGGAAGAGGATGCCATGGAGGACGGCGAAGGGCTCGCTCGCCGGGTCGTCGTTCATGCGGGGCACGGTCATCCCGGCGCCACCCAGGCTGCTGCCGCCATAGGCCGCCACGCGGGTGGCGTTTGCCGGTGCCGGCCCTGTCGTCGCATCCACTTCCGGCAACCGCGTGGTCCGCCGTGTGTGCCGATCCGACGCCTCGTCGTGTCTGCCGATGGTGTCGTGGCGTGTGACCGCCACGGTCACCTGCAGCAGGAGCGCCGTCCAGCCGACGACAGCGCCCACGCCCACGGCCACGGTGGCCAGCGTCAGGGCGCTGTGCCTGCGGAGTGTCAATCTGAGCGCCATGGGTTCCGTACTGCGTGCCTCCTCGCGATGGGCTCGTTCCACCGTCGCCGATTCCACTGGTATATGGGCAGGCAGACGGGCGGATCTTACGCGGGTCGGCGCCTGGGGATCACGGCGACGCCGGGAGCCGATGCGCGCAGGAAGCTGCCCGCACGGCGCCGGGTTCGCCGCCAGCGGAAGGCCCTGGTGACACCAACGGGAGATCGGAGGCAGAGCCGTAAGTCACCCGTAAAGCGGAGCTTCCGTCACTGGCAGGTGACGGGCATTGGAGGAAGGTCCGTCAGGGTTCGCCGGCGCCGTCGGCCTGGGCGGCCGGCGGTGCGGCGGCGTCTTCCGCCCCGCCGATGACATCGGTGATGCGGGCCGACTCGAAGTAGAGCGGGTGCTCGCGATCGGCGCGGAGGCGCTGCAGCAGGGGATTCTTGAGCCCGTCGGGGCGATTCAGGGCGTCGCTGAAGATGGCATCGAGGACCTCCGGGTCCTGCTCACGGTCGAAGAGGACGCCGTAGAGAAAGGGGAAGGACTCATCGGGCAGGCGGTTCACCGCAGCCTGGACGGCATCGAGCCGGTCGTCCCTGTCCAGGCGCTCGAGGGCCTCCTTGACGCTGTCAGCCAGCCCCGGATGGGCCGGTGCCGCGGCCTGGCAGGCCTTGGCGATCAGGGCGTCCCACTGCCGCAGGGCCCGCTCGCGCGGGGTCGCGGCGGGGCCTGGTTCGCCGGCCGCGGTCTGGGCGTCCGTGGCGGCCGGCGCGGTGGCGGCCGGAGGGCTTGCCGGTCCTGGCCGGCG
>JAGVUW010000125.1 GCA_019136035.1 Verrucomicrobiota bacterium
GAGCGCCGCGACTATGGCACCCTGCGCGCCGGCCAGCAGTACACCCGGCCGATCGTCGTCGGCAAGGACGGCTGGGTCTACACCGCCGTCGGTACCACCGAGCCGGACTACGTCGCCCTCGACCCCCGCACCGGCGAGCACCGTTCCTCACGACCGCCGGAGCGGTCCGGGGTGCCGGTGCCCGAACTGGCCAAGGGCGGCTGGGGGCGCTTCCGCAAGGGCACCGATGGCCACGCCTACCAGCAGGACGGCGGCGAGTGGTACCGCCTCGTGGCCGGCCGCGCTGAGCCGATCACCGCGGCCGACCTGCCGCCGGCCGAGACCCCCGCCCTCGTCGATGGCCGCCAGCTCGTCGAGGTGACCGCCGAGGGCACCTGGCGACTCATCCACCCGGAGACCCGCAAGACCAGCGAGGGGCGCTTCACCTACACCAGCGCCGGGATGCAGCCCTTCGTCATCGGGGATGGACCGGATGGCTGCATCTACGGCTCGACCATGCTGCCGCTGTGGCTCTTCCGCACCGACCCGCGCAGCGGTCGGCATGAGGTCCTGCCCAACCCCAGCCGGGCCGGCGGCGAGCTGTACAGCATCATCAGCCTCGATGGCATCCTCTGGACCTTCGCCTACCCGCAGGCCTATGTCTCCAGCTATGACCCGACGCGGCCCTGGGCCTTCGGCGATGGCCCTGAGAACAACCCGCGCAACTTCGGCACCATGGGCGACGGCCACCTCCGCCCGCGCGCTGTCATCGTCGGGCCTGGGCAGAATCTCTACGTCGGAAGCTACGCCGACTACGGCGAACTCGGCGGCGCCATGGGCGTCTTTGACCCGCGCGCCGGCAAGGTCGTCGAGAGTTACCGGCATCTCATCCGCAACCAGTCCATCAGCGCGCTGGCCTACGACCCGGCCTCGGGGATGGTCTTCGGTGGCAGCGACATCGTCGGCGGCGGCGGGACGAGCCCCAGCGAGAAGGAGGCCGTCTTCTTCGTCTGGGACCCGGTCGGGAAGGCGCTGCGGCACCAGGCAGTCGCCGTGGCCGGCGATACCTGCACCGTCGCCATGGCCGTCGCCGAGGGCAGGGTCTTCGTCGTGACGGCGCCCTCGCAGACCCTCTCGGTCTGGGATATCGCGGAGTCGCGCTGGCTGGACCACCGCCGCATATCCTTCGGCAGTGTCATCCCGGTGGCCCTGGGACAGCACTCGGACGGCCAGATCTACGGCCTGACCCGACAGGGCATCCTGCAGATCGACCCGAAGACCCTGGCGGTCACGCAGCCGGCACGCTGGAAGGACGGCGTGCACGCCGGATGGGTCATGAATGACAGCGGCATCACCTTCGTCTCCGGCGTCCGACTGATCCGCTGGGAGTGGCCACGCTGAGCGCCCCGAGGGCGCTACTGCAGGCTCTCGCCGGTGATGCGGAGGGTCTTCCCGCCGTCGGCGGCGCTCTGGCAGATGCCGATGCAGGCGAGGTGGGCGTTGACCGCGTCGGCGAGGCTGTGCGGCGATTCGCGGCCGTCGCGGATGCAGTCGACGAAGTGGTCGACCATGGCCGGGAAGGGGTGAGTGTAGATATCGCCGCTCTTGGCGACGCCGGTGTCGAGGGTGAAGTAGTCGGCCTGGCCCTGGAAGCGCTTCAGGAAGAACTGGTCGTTGCGGATGGTGCCGCGCTCCCCCAGGACGGCCAGGTTGGCGGTGTAGGGGCTGCAGCCCTCGAGCACACAGGTGAAGACCCCAATGGCGCCGTTGGCGAAGGTGACCTGGGCGCTCTCCACCGGCGCGTAGTCGTAGTGGCTGCCAACCTGCACCCCGGCACCGCGGACCTCGACGATGTCGGTGCCGATGACGTAGCGCGCCATGTCGACCGAGTGGCACCCGGCGAGGATGAAGGCGCCGCCGGCGCGGCGCTGTTCGCGCATCCACCCGAGGCGTTCGCGCCCGAACCAGTAGTCGACATTGAGCATGAAGACGCGTCCAAGCTCGCCCTCGGCGACGAGGCGGCGCTGCAGGTTCACGAGGGGATTGAAGCGCAGGACGAAGCCGACCATGGTGCGGACGCCGGCCTGGCGTACGGCCGCGGTCATGTGCCGGAGGCTCTCGGCGTCGATGGCGACCGGCTTCTCGATGAAGATGTGCTTGCCGGCCCGTGCCGCCTGGATGGTCTCCTCGGCATGGAGGTCATTCGGCGTGCACAGCGAGATGATGTCGATGCGGTCGTCCTCGAGGAGCCGTGCGAAGTCGGTGTGGATGTCCGCCTGGATGCCGAACTCCGCCAGCTTGCGCTCGGCGCTCTCGCGACGACGGCTGCCGATCGCCACCAGCCGACAGGACGGATTCTTCAGGTAGGCGCGCATGTGGCCGCTGGCGACCCAGCCGCAGCCCCAGACTGCACAACCGTAGGAGCCGTTCACCATGGGGGTGCTCTCTTAATTAAGGTATAGGGCCTCATGCCGGCCATCCGTGTCCGGCTGTCGGCCGTCACTATGGCCGCGGCGAGCCCGCTCGCCAAGTCGGTGAGGCGTTCGGGAAGGGCTGTTTGAGAGTCCGGTTCTGGCACCCTTTCAGGGTGACCAGGCGAGCGCTGACGCGATCATCGATCAGCCCTGGCGTTCGGGCGGCGGCGCCCTGCATGGGCGGGCGGGCCGTCGTGAGACTATAGTCCGGGCGCGGTCTTTCGGCGGCGCGCCCGCGGCCGCTCCGCGGAACCGGATGCTGACGGGGTGCTTGTGCCATGTCTATACCACGACTCTCCTGCGCAGGCGACGGCGCCGCGGCGGCTGCCGTGCGGGCCGGCGCCATCCTGGCGGCGGGCGGCGTGATCGCTGCGCCGACCGAGACCGTCTACGGCCTGATGTGCCGATGGGACTGCCCTGCGGCGCGGCAACGCCTCATCCGCATGAAGGGGCGCTCGCCGGAGAAGCACCTGCAGATGCTGGCCGAGAGCCTGGACGCGGCCGCGGCGGCGGGCCTGGTGGTCGACGCGCGGCTGCAGCGTCTGGCGGCGGCCTTCTGGCCGGGACCTCTGACCGCGGTCGGGGCGACGGCCGATGGCGGCAGCATCGGCCTGCGCCTGCCGCGACACGCCTTCGTCCAGGCGTTGCTGCGGTCTGCCGGCGGGCCCCTGGCCGCCAGCAGCGCTAATCGGGCCGGCCAGCCGCCGGCCCTGGACGCGGCCGCGGCGGTGGCCGAGCTCCTCGAGGCGCCGGATCTGCTGGTCGACGGCGGCGCGGTCGTGGCGGGCGGCCAGGCCTCGACCGTCGTCGATGTCAGCGTTCCGGATACCTGGCGGCTGTTGCGGGCCGGCCCGATTGACCTCGCGGCCCTGCGTGAGGTCCTCGGCGAGCCGGCGGCAACCGGGGCTTAGCGTCTGCTCCGTGCTGTCCGGTGGTGGCACGCGCTTCCAGCACGTGGCCGGAATCATCCGCAGGGATGCGGATGGCACCTCCGCCGGGACATCCGCAGGGATGCGGATGGCACTTCCTCTGGGATCATCCGCAGGATGCGGATGGCACCTCCTCTGGAATCATCCGCAGGATGCGGATGGCACCTCCCGTGCTGTCCGGTGGTGGCACGCGCTTCCAGCACGTGGCCGGGATCATCCGCAGGATGCGGATGGCACCTCCTCTGAGATCATCCGCAGGATGCGGATGGCACCTCCTCTGAGATCATCCGCAGGATGCGGATGGCACCTCCGCCGGAGTCAGACCTGGCCTGAGTCGCGGCGGTGCCACGACTGCCAGCGTTCGCGCCAGCGCTTCTGCTTGATGAAGGGCCGGTAGACGCGCTGGCGGAAGAAGCGCCCGGCGCGGAGGTACCACGGCAGCTCGGTGAGGCGTCGCCGTTCGTCGTCGCTGACGAGGTCGGGGTAGTAGGAGTGGATGAGCTTGGCGAGGGCGAAGCGGTCGGCCTCTGCGAACCACGTCATCAGGCGTCGTCGCAGCGGCCGCACCGGTCCGCTGGCGATCACCGCGGTGGCGAAGTCGATCAGGTAGGGCCGGCCGTCGTCGCCCTGCATGATATTGCGGCGGCGCATGTCGCCGTGGCTGACGCCGCGCCGGTGCATGTCCACGACCATCTCGCGCAGCCGGGTGAAGAACTCGCGGGGCGGGTAGCGCTCCGGCGGCACCTGGCGGTGGCTCTGCAGGGGGCCGGCGCCGCGCACGTACTCCATGACGAACGAGTCCTTGCCGAGGCGAGCGAGGACGCGCGGGATGCCGGGGACGTCGTCCAGGGCCTGCATGACGGCCACCTCGTGCGCGAGGGTCCAGCGCGTGAACAGCACCCGCATCAGCCACGGCCGGCGCCGGAAGGTCTTGAGGACCGCGGTACGGCCTTCCCAGTCGACGAGGTAGGTATCGGCGTTGGCCACCGATCCGGCGGCATGGAGGATGCTCCCGGCGCGGATCCAGTCCTCCTCGGAGCGCGTGGGTGCGGCGTTGGCGGTGTGCGGGTCGTGGGGCATGGTGGCTGGGGGCTCGTCGTCGGTCGGGTTTGGCGGATCAGCGTTGTCGGCGGCCGTGGCGGGCCGGGCCCGCCGCCGCCCGGACGCTGCCGATGGGCAACGGAATTGGCCGGGCCGGGGTTGTCGGCGCTCGCATCCGGCAACACATTATCATGGTCCGTTCCGAGCCGAAAGCAAGTATCGCCGAGGCGCTCGAGTGTCCCGTCCTCGCGGTGGCGCCCTTGGCGTCTGCCGACAGTGCGGCCGCGGCCGTCGCGGTGCGTTGCGGGACCCGATGAGAAGGCTTCTAACCAGCCTGCCGGCTTTGGCCGTGCGGCCTGTGGTTGTTCATGATCCAATTTCAGTCAGTCCGCAAGTCGTTCGGCACGCAGGACGTGCTGGTGGCGGCCTCGTTCACGGTCTATCCGGGCGACCGGGTCGGCATTGTCGGGGCGAACGGTGCCGGCAAGAGCACCATCTTCGAGCTGATCTGCCGCCATCTGGAGCCGGAGCGTGGCGAGGTCACGGTGCCGGCGAGCCTGTCCATCGGCTACGTGCGTCAGCAGCTCAACGCCTACCGCCGTGACGACAGCCTCATCGACTACGTCGAGAATGCGCTCCCGGCGGTGCGCGACACGCAGTCGGCGATTCTGTCGATTGAGGCGGCGCTGCCGTCGGCCGCGGCGGATGAGCGCGCCCGTCTCCTGCGTCGTCTCGGCGAGCTGCAGACCGACTTCGAGCACAGCGGCGGCTACACGCTGCGCAGCCGCGCCGAGGCGACGCTGACCGGCCTGGGCTTCCCGATCGACGGCCTGACCCGGCTCTTCCGCTCGTACAGCGGCGGCTGGCAGATCCGCGCCGAGCTGGCGCGCGTCCTCGTGGCCCAGCCCGACATCCTGCTCTTGGACGAGCCCACGAACTACCTCGATGTCCCGGCCGTCGAGTGGCTGCGCGACTACCTCAAGGCCTTCTCCGGGACCCTGCTCCTGGTCTCGCATGACCGCTACCTGCTGAACTCGCTGACCAGCACCACCCTGGAGGTCATGGGCGGGCAGGTGACGCGCTATCCGGGCAACTACCAGGCCTACATGGTCCAGCGCGAGGTGCGCCACGAGCAGCTCCTGGCGGCGAAGAAGAACCACGACCGCCGGCGTGACCAGCTCGAGCGCTTTGTGGAGCGTTTCCGCAGCAAGGCGACAAAGGCGGCGCAGGCGCAGAGCCGCCTGAAGATGCTCGAGCGGCTCGAGGAGGTCGAGGCCCCCCCGCCGCCGATGGCGATGCCGCGCATCCGCATCCCGCCGCCACCGCCCTGCGCCGCCGAGGTCCTCCGCCTTGAGGAGGCCGGCTTCAGCTACGACGGCACGCGCTGGATCTTCCGCGATCTCGACCTCCGGCTCGAGCGCGGCGACAAGGCCGGCGTTGTCGGCCTCAACGGCCTGGGCAAGACCACCCTGCTGAGGCTCCTCGCCGGGAAGATGCCCCTGAGCCAGGGCCGGCGCGTTGTCGGGCACCACGTCGAGGTCGGCTACCAGTCCCAGGACTTTGCCGAGGTGATGAGTCCGGACAAGACGGTCTACGAGACCGCCCGTGAAGCGGCCGTGGGGCGTTCCGACGGCGACGTTCGCGACCTCCTCGGCGGTTTTGGTTTCTGCGGCGACGCGATTGACAAGCGGGTGCAGGTCCTGAGCGGCGGCGAGAAGGTCCGTCTGGCCCTGGCCAGGCTGCTCCTGCAGCCCCTGAATCTACTCCTGCTCGACGAGCCGACGACGCATCTGGACATCCACGCCCGCGAGGCCTTGGAGAAGGCCCTGCGCGAGTATCCGGGGACTCTGTGCCTGGTCAGCCACGACATCGAGTTCATCCGCCAGGTCGCGACCTCGATCTATGCCGTGACCCCGTCCGGCGTGCGCAAGTACTACGGCACCTACGACTACTACCGGGAGAAGCTGGCCGCCGAGGCGGCGGCGCCGGCCGCGACGGCGGAGCCGGTCGAGGCGGCGGCGGGCCGTGACGACCGGCGCTCGCAGCGCCGCGAGGAGGCCCGCCAGCGTCAGGAGTTCGCGCGGCTGCGGCGGCCCCTCGAGGAGCGCATCCGGCACGCCGAGGAGCACTCCGCGGCCTTGGAGAGCGAGCAGGCCGGCCTCTACGAGCGCCTCCAGGAGGCCCGGCCGGGCACCGACTTCGCGGCCATCAACCGGCGCCTCGCCGAGATCGGCAAGGAACTCGAGACCGCCATGGCCGACTGGGAAGAGGCCTCGATGAGCATCGAGGACCTGCGCCGGCGCTGCGGCCTCGATGAGGCGGCCGCGCCGACGGACTGAGAGTGCTTTCGGGCGCCATGGCGCCCGGAGGTACTCACTGCGAGAGATTCACCGGCTTGAGGTTCTCGAGGTGCAGAACCAGGTCGGGATGGTACGTCAGGCCGTAGCCCTTCGAGGCCAGGTAGATGCGGCTTATCTTGTTCCACCCAAGCGGCTTGCGTGAAACGGAAAGGTCCTTGAAGGCAAGGACGAACTGGCGCCAGCCGGTCCAGTCGATGGGGATCTTCGTGGAGTAGTAATCTGGGCCCTCGGTCGTGGTGTTCTCGGAGATGAAGACGAGGGCCACGGCATTGCCGGCGGCCATGCTCGAGTGCAGCCAGAGCGAGACGCCGTTGAAGCCGGACCAGTCCAGCGGCGGCTCGCAGACCCGGATGAGCTGGTCGGCGTCGGCGCAGCTCCAGCGCACCGAGTACTCGGCCGACTGGGTCAGGAGGTGGTCAGGACTGCCGCCCTGCCAGGCGACGGCCTCGCCGAAGACGCCAGGGAAGCACTCAAGGAGTTCCACGTCGTCGAGGTAGACCGTGCCCGAGGTGACGCTGAAGGTATGCAGCACCACCCTCATCTTGACGGCCTTCTCGAAGAGGGTCATGGGCTGGAAGAAGTGGACCCATTGTCCCGGCATGAGGCGCGGTGTGATCGACGACTGCCGTCCGCCGGGTCCGCGGATCTCCTTGCCCTGGGCGTCGAGCGACCAGAGGTAGACGCCGAGGGGCTTGGGGCTCTCCGTGCCGGGATCGAGGTAGGCCCAGCCGCGCAGGAAGTACTCGCGCTTCGGGATCACCGAGAAGACCGGGCTGCGCGCCGAGACGCTCTGCGTCGCGTCCGGGTCGGCCAGCTTGAGGGCCTGCCGGCCGGAGTGGACACGCTCGCCGCTGAGGCTGGCCGCGGCGGAGGATAGGGTCCAGTCTGCCGGGGCGCCATTGGCGACCTGCTCGAAGCCCGAGTTCTTAAGGAGGTTAAGGCGCGGATTCTGGGCGCGCAGCCCCGTGGTTGTCCAGGCCAGCGCCGTCGCGGCCAGGAGCAGGGCAAGGCATCGCTGTGTCGTCGTCACCGGGTTCCCTCCCTCGGTCATCGTCTCAGTCTCGCCCCGTCTCCGCAGTGACGGTCGGGGCCGTCTCGGCCGGCTGGGCGCGGATGGCCTGCAGCTTGGCGACATCGCCGTGGATAGCCACATGGCCGCAGCGCGTGCACATCGACGCCGCCACCGCGACGGCGCTGTCCTTCAGAGTCCAGAAGCGCGTCTGGCTTGGGTAGAACGACACAGCGCCGGTGGTGCGGAGCTCGCCTGGAACCACGTCGGGGTGATGGCAGGCCGGGCAGAAGGTGCCGCCATGGGCGGCGTCGCGGCGGCTCGGGAAGACCTCGATGACCGCCTCGAGGTCCTCCTTGAGGAAGCGCGTCGAGTCGCCGACCTTGCGGTAGGTGATGCGGCCGTCACGCATCCAGCGGTAGATCGTCGGTTCGCCGACCTGGAGGTACGCGGCCGCCTCGTGGATGGTAAACCAGGCCGGTCCGGCCGTATCGCTGTCGTTCGTCATCGTGGACCTTCTGCGGTGATGCGGCTGACGTCGCCTGCAGTGTATCGCCGCCCGGCCGCGGTGTCAACCGTGGCTGCTATCCCGCCGCCGCCTCGGGCGGGTCGCTGTCGAGGCTCAGTCCCAGGGGGAGTCGATCCCCGACGATGCGGGCGGTGACCTCGGCGTCGCTGTCGACGGCCTGCGTCAGGAGGGCCTGCCAGCTCTCGGGTGCCTCGGCCTCGCGGAGCAGGTCATGGACCGCCTGACGGAGCTCGGTCGAGAGGTCGAGGCCGCGGATGCCCGACCAGCGTGCCAGGCTGGCGGCAGCGAAGACGGCGGCGCGTGGGAGGCCCTCGCGGCGGGCCCGGTCGAGGAGCTTCCTCAGGCTGACGGCGGCGGCGTCGGCCGGCAGGACGGCATCGGCGGGGCCGTGGAAGAGCCGCCGTGCGCCGAGTCGGCCGAGGACCCAGTAGAGATGCTCGGGGAGGCGTCCGGGGGCGGCCAGGAGCGCGTCCACGAGGCGCTGCTTGGTGTCGATCGGGAGGCGTTCCAGGGAGCCGAGGCAGCGCCAGCGTTCGACGAGGTCCTGGCTCGGCCGCCGGCCGCCGGGGAGGGGCTCGCCGGGACGCGGGACCAGCTCGCGCACGAGGGGATTGGCGATCTGCAGTTGCTGGCCCAGGCGCAGCCCGCCGGCCAGGCGTCGCCAGAGGACCCACCACTCGGCCGCGACCTGGGGCTGCCCGGCCGCGCGCGGGCCGCGATGCCAGAGCTTCCAGAGCTCGCCGACCCGCCACTCGTCACCCGGGGCGCCAAAGCCGGGACGCAGGCAGAACCCGGTCAGATTCAGCCAGCGGGCTTCGTGTCGCGGCGTGCGCTGGGCGCCCTCGAGCAGGCCGATAAGGCGGTCGCCGAGGCGGCGCAGCACGGGCAGGGGCCATTCGTCACGCGGCAGGGCAAGGGCATCCTCGAGACGCCGGAACAGCGCCTGCGGGTCGCCGGCGTCGGCGAAGACATCCTCCAGGCAGGCCTCGGCCGCCGCCTGGGCGGCGTCGTCGAGGGTCGGCGAGAGCCCCGGCGCGTCGGCGGCGTGGTCGCTGCGAAGGTCGAAGACGAGGGGGAAGCGGTGCGGGCTGTCGCAGCTCTGGAGCCAGAGGTCGAGGGTGCCGACGGCGTTGAGTTCTGCCGAGAGGGTCACCGCCACGGCCTCCTGGCCGCGCCGGCCATAGCGCAGGACCGTATGGAGCGGCGCCAGTGGCGCCAGGTCGGCCTGCGCCGGCAGGAGGTCGCCGGGGGCATCACCGAGGCGGGTGGCGCTGCAGGCGAGCGGGAAGCGCACCGGCTGGTTGGTCCTGACCATGAAACGTCGATCGCTCAGGGTGTGCGGGACGCCCTCGAGGCTGTCGCGCGGCACCACGCAGAGCCAGCCGGGCTGGCGGTCGCCGCTGTCGGTCTGGAGGTAGTAGGCGCGGGCCAGGCCGCCGCGCACGGCCACCCCCTGGCCACGCCGAACCAGGCCATAGTAGGCCGCCCCGCGGGCCACGGCGAGATTCATATCGACGGCGGGGAGTTCCCTCACCGGTCCGGTGCCATGCCAGCGGCCGACCGTGGCGCTGAGGCGTTCGCGCAGCGGCGCCGGCAGCAGGGCGCCGCCATTGTAGAGGATGGCATCCGGGCGCAGGGGCTGACCGGCCGGGGTGCCGACCAGGGGCGCGGCGTCGCGCAGGAACTGCAGGAGGTGGCGGGTGATGGCCGGATCGGCCGCGTACGGCAGGCCCATCTCCTGGATGCCGCGGCGGCGCTCCGGCGGCGGGCTGTCGGCATCCAGCGACGGGAAGAAGCCGTCCAGGACCAACTCCCAGACCTCGTCACGCGTGAAACAGAAGGTCTTCATGCCGGCGACCACAGCGCTGCCCGGGGCGCTGACGGCGACCTCGAAGCGGTCCGGGCCATCGGCCGACAGGAGGGCCTCCTTGGCGCGCCGGCAGAGCTGGCAGAGCTGGAACCACTGACGGGTCGGCAGGGGCTTGCCCCAGGCCTTCTCGGCGCGTCGGGCCAGGGCCATGTCCATGTTGTCGCCGCCGAGGAGGAGGTGGTCGCCGACGGCGGTGCGGCGCAGGGTCGGCCCGGGCTCGATGGTGATCAGGGAGAAGTCGGTGGTGCCGCCGCCGACATCGACGACGAGGACCGTCTGGCCGGGCTGCAGCGCCGCCGACCACGCGCCCTCATGTTCCGCCAGCCAGGCATAGAAGGCCGCCAGGGGCTCCTCGATCAGGGTCAGGTGCGCCAGGCCTGCCCGCCGCGCCGCCTCAACCGTCAACTGCCGCGCCGCGTCGTCGAAGGAGGCGGGGACGGTCAGCAGAACCTGCTGCTCGGCAAGCCGGGCCGGGGTGCCATGGCGGTCGCGCTGGCGGCCCATGCGGTGGTCCCAGGCCTGCCGGATGTGCTCGAGGAAGCGGTACGACACCTCCAGCGGCGAGAGCTTCCGGTCGCCGAGGTCGCTGCCCCAGGGCAGGATGCCGCGGGT
>JAGVUW010000268.1 GCA_019136035.1 Verrucomicrobiota bacterium
AGCCACACCGTCGACGGCGGCCCGCCGAGATGCTACATTACCGGTGGTGTTTTTGTGCGTTTGTTGTCGAAAGGCGGCGTCTCGAAGGGTCTTCGATGCAATCCACGTGCCACGATCGCTACTCCGACACGATGGCAGTCGTCTCGCGCGAGATCCTGGCGCGGGCCGGCGCCGGCGCCCGCGTGCTGGACATACCGGCCGGGGCCGGACGGCTCGGCGATTCCCTCCGTGAGCACGGCCTCACCGTCGTCGGGGCCGATATCAACGGCGCGCGCGCGGATACCGTCATGGCTGACATGAGCCGAGCCCTGCCCTTCAAGGACGGCGAGTTCGACGTCGTCGTCTGCATGGAGGGCATCGAACACATCGATAACTACCACGGCCTCATCGGCGAGCTGGCGCGCGTCGCCAGGCCGGGCGGCACCCTCATCCTGACCATGCCGAACATCGCCTGCCTCTACTCACGGCTGATGTTCATGTGCACCGGCAGCTTCTTCCAGTTCTGGCCGACCCAGTTCCGGGTCAATGTCGACGGCGAGACGCTCTTCGACTACGGGCATATCACCCCGCTGACCTGGCAGAAGGTCGCCTTCCACTTCGCCCACCACGGCGTGCATCTCGAGGCCCTGCGCGGCAACAAAATGAAGCGCAAGATCCTGTGGCCGATCTACCTGCCCTTCGTCCTGGCAGGCCTGCCCTGGACTGCCTACCGCCTGCGCCGCCGCGGCCAGGAGGTGCGCGCGATCGAGAACCGCACCGACTTCTACCGCACCATCGAGCGCCACGCCTACTCGCGCGCCGCCCTGACCAGCCGGAACATCGTCATGGTCATGACCAAGAAGGGCGACGGCCAAACGGCGCGGTGAGGGCGAAGCGGGCAAACACGGACGACCACGGACGGTCACCGACGACCACGGACAAGCCGAACCGCGCCCCTGACCCCGTGCCTCCGGCTCCCGCGTCCGTGCCCGTCCGTGCCCGTCCGTGCCCGTCCGTGCCGGTCCGTGCCCGCCGATCCCGCCCCGCGCCGGCCGCTCAGTGCCGCCTGTCTGGCGGCCAACGGTGCCCTGTCGCTGCTCAACCTCGGCTGCCACCTCCTCGACCGTCAGGTCGAGCGCCTGGCCCTGGACTTCGAGCGCCACGGCGGCTTCACCGAGCGCCTGCACCGAGTTCGCTCGGTGTCCCGTGACCAGGCCGACGCCTGAGCGCCGGGTCGCCACGGCGCCGGCAGGCGCCCGTCCGTGCCGGCGCCCGCTTCCGTCCGTGCGAGTCCGTGCCCGTCCGTGCCCGTCCGTGCTCCGGGTGACCCCGGCATCTTGCCTCAGCGTGCCGGTGCGGTGCGCAGGGGCACCGCGTGGACGGCGCCGTCGGCAGTCATGGCCGCGGCCTTCCCGGCCAGGAGGGCGCCGCCAGTGACAGCGCCGGGCTGGCTCTGGGCGACGACGCTGCCATCGGGCGCGAGCTGGACCACGCCGGCACCGACGGCCAGGGCCACGAGGCCGCCGGGGAGCTCGAGCAGGCGCCGCACCGGCGCCCCGAGGCTGCGCGTCCAGAGCGGCGTGCCATCGGCGCGGAGCAGCCAGACATAGCCGCTCTCCGAGGACACGGCCAGGGCCGGCGCGCCGTTGTCCCAGGGCACCGGGACGATGCTGGTGACGCGGTCGCCGACATTGCGTTGCCAGGGCTCCTGGCCATCGAGGTCGAAGACGAGGAGGTCGCCGCCGTCGGTGCCGACGATGACCTCATGGCGGCCGTCGCCATTGAGGTCGGCGCTGGCGACGGCGGTCTGCTCAGGCCCGAAACGCCCGGCCTGGAGGCGCCCCTTGCCATCGGCGTCGATGATGTTGAGGCGGTAGTAGGCATTGCCGGCGATCGTCTCACGGCGGCCATCGCCATCGAGGTCAGCCACAGCGGCGACGGTGGCGGAGTGGGCGTAGATCACGTGCGACCAGATCTCCACGAGGTCGGGCGTGTAGGCCAGGTACTGCCAACTGCGGACGCCAACCACGATGGCCGGTCGGCCCTTGCCGTCGAGGTCGGCGATGGTCAGATTCTGCGGCTCAGCGGCGATGCCGCGGTAGGCGGGTATGGCGATTTCGCGGAGTTTCCTGCCGTCGGCGCTGACGACGCCGAGGCGGTCCGGTGCGCTGCCATAGACGACCG
>JAGVUW010000413.1 GCA_019136035.1 Verrucomicrobiota bacterium
GTCAGGAAGGTCGACCTGGAGGCCAAAGCCATCGTCGTCATGGTCGCCCGTGAGCTGACGTTCACCATCACAGACAAGACGGTGATCAGGGAAGACGAGACCTCACGGGCGTTGACCGACATCCGCGTGGGGGACAAGGTGGCCGTTCTGTATTCCTTCGATGCCAACCGCAACCGCGTGGCCTCGAGAGTGGTGATCACGGCTCGCGGCCTCGGCGGCGAGGGTGTGCCGCGCCAGTAAGAGGAGGCCGTGTCCGCCGAGCGCCTGGCAGCCGCAAGAGGAGATACCGATGAAGCCCTGCGCCTGGATGCGTCTGGTGACGGTGACGGCCTTGGTCGTGTGCGCGGTGGTTACCGGGGGTGAACCCGAAGCGGGCAATCCGGCTCAGACCAAGACCGGCAGGGTCACGAGCGTGGACGTCGCACAAGGGCAGTTGGCTGTCATGTCAGGCCGGGAGTTGACGTACACCATCACGGACCAGACCCGTATCATGCAGGACGGCGCGCCGGCGAAGCTGGCCGATGTCAAAGCCGGCGCCACGGTCACCGTCGTCTACTCCCGCCTCAGCGCGCGGGATCGGGTGGCGTCGAGCGTCACGATCGCAGCGGCTGGACCGGCCGCCGATTCGACCGAGACGGACGTCCAGGTCGACTTCACCCTCGAAACCAGGGACTCCCAGGGTACCGCCATCCGGCAGGAGCGCCGCTACTGGATCTACCGGCCTGGCGACCTGCCCAGGACCGCCCCTGCGCCGATGGTCCTGATCATGGATCGATGGAACCCGGTGCCGCTGCGCCGCAGAGCGGATCAGGCGGGCTTCCTGGTCGTCTCCTGCGCGCCTGTCAGGAAGTGGCTCAACGACGACCCGCGCATCTGCGGTTACCAGGACTACGACTACCTCACGGAGGTGATCAGACGCGTTCGCGCCAGCGAAAACGGCGGCGACGCCTTCATCGTGGGGCTCTCCAAGGGGGGCCACACGGCGCTGGCCTACGCGTGTGAACGGCCGGACATGATCCGGGCGGCCGCCTCGCTCGATGAGTTCATGGGACTGACATCGAACCGGCCGACAGCGCCGCTGCCCGTCATCGTCTTCCAGGGCACCGCGGACACCAACGTGCCATACACGATGGTCAAGGATACGGTCGACGCGTGGCGCGCCGTGGACGGCCTGATGAACGCAGAACCCGTCACGACGTACGAGGCCTCGCCGCGCCTCCCCGGGAGCGTCACTCAGGCGACCTGGCGGGATGGCATCGGAGGCACCCAGGTGGCCTTCGTCACCATCGTCGGCGGCAGCCACGTGTACCCGCAACCGGGCATGCAGACCGGCTACGACTACACCGATGGCCTGTGGGCCTTCTTCAGCCAATTCCTCACCGTCCTCCCAAGCCGCACGGCGGTCGTCTCCCAACCGGCCGACAACGTCCAGCCGGCCGGCCAGCCAGCCAGTTTCCGAGTGGTCGCCAGGGGCAGCGGGGCGCTGACGTACCAATGGCAACGGAACGGCGAGGACCTTCCCGGCGCCACCGAGAGCTGGTTCACCCTTCCCAGTGTCACCCTGGCCGACAACGGCGCCACCTTTCGGGCCGTCATCACCGGGGGCGGTGCCGTCGTCACCAGCCGTACGGCGACACTGACCGTGGTCGCCACGGCCGCGGAACCGGCCATCCGCAGGCAACCCGAGAGCGTGGTGGTCAGGGCCGGGCAGCCGGCCGTGCTCTCCCTCAGCACTGAGGGCGCCTCGCCCTCTCGGTACCAGTGGCGCCGAAACGGCATCGACATCCAAGGCGCCGACCGCGCCGAGTACGCCCTGCCGGTGTGTACCCCCTTCGACAGCGGCGCCCTCTTCAGCGTCGCCGCCACCAACGCCGCCGGCACCGCTCTGACCGCCCCCGCGACACTGACCGTCACCCGACCACCCGGCGCCCCCGTCATCCTCGCCAACCCGGAGCGTGTGAGACTCCTGGCAGGACAATCGGCCACCTTCGCGGTTCGCGCCTGGAGTGCCACGCCCCTGCGCTATCAGTGGCAGCGCGGCACCTTCACCGGGCTGATGACCGACATCCCTGGCGCCTCGGAGGCAACCTACACGACACCGCCGGCTGACCTCGCCGAGCACCACACCCTCTTCCGCTGTATCGTGTCG
>JAGVUW010000273.1 GCA_019136035.1 Verrucomicrobiota bacterium
GAGGGCGACCATGGCCATGATGCACTGGTTCGGCACGAGCTGCTCATGCGTGAGCAGGGTGTTCTCGCCGGTCTCGAGGTTGTGGATGCCGATGCCGCCGCCGAGGTAGCCATAGCCCGGGTTGCCCGAGATCATGATATGGCGGCCGTCCGGGTGGGCGCAGGCGCCCCAGGGCACATTGATGTCCGGCGCGAACGTGGCCACCACGCGCGGGTTGCCGGCGGCCGGTGCCGCCGCCGGCGGCGCCTCGCGCGTCAGGGCGATGGTGCGGATGCCGATCCAGGGATTGCCCGCCGGCGTCGCGAGGGTGCGGATGCCGAGGCGGTGCCGTCCGGCGGCGAGGGTCAGCGGCCCGAAGGTCTGCCGCGGCCCGGGCCGGATCGCCGGGTTGGTGCCGACGTAGGGCGGGCCGATGGCCTTGCCGTCGAGGAGGAACTCGACCGTGCCGTACCCCGGTGATTGCCATGGCTCGATGGCCAGCCAGTGTTCGCCGTCCTGAGCGGCCTCCAGATCGACGTGCATCTCGCCGCCGGCGGCATCGGCCTTGAACAGCACCAGGCCGAGGTCGCCGAGGAGGTGCAGCTCACCGTCGTCGCTCCGGGCCGCCGCCTTGAGGTCGGCGCCGCTCAGCCCCGCGAGCGCCGCCGGCGCCTTCGGCTCGAGGTCCCAGGGCAGGGCGCTGTCGAAGACGTAGAGCCGCCCGCCGGTGTAGTGCCCGCCGAAGAGATGGCGGCCCTGGACGGCGAGGCCCTTCATGGCGATGGCGCCGGGGTAGTGCCGCAGGGCGCCGCTGGCCGGGTCGTACGACATGCCGCGCGAGGGGTGCGCCGAGTTGGCCCAGACCTTGCCATCGGGACCGAGGCCGAGGACGCGCAGGGCCGTGCCCTCGGACTGGTACTCGAGGGCGATCCGGCGCGTCTGGCCGCTGGCCGGGTCGAGGATCTCCATGGTCTTGTCCTCGAGGCTGTAGGCCTTCAGGACGCGTCCGTCGGGGAAACTGCCGCCGCGGTCGCCCCAGCCGATGGCGCCGCCGGGTTCGGCCTTGGCCGCGGCCGCGGCGGGGATCTCCTCGGCGTTGCCGGCGGTGAGGCGCCAGCAGACGGCGCCGTCGGTCAGGGTGGCCTTGGCGTAGGCGCGCCCGTCGACGCCGCGGTAGACGCTGCCGCTGCCGACCTTCCGGCGCTCCTCGGGGACGACCTGCCGGCGCTCGCCCGTGGGCGGGTGGTAGGCGACGATGTTGCAGCGCGCGGTGCCGATGCCGCCGTAGACCCAGCCGGCGTCGTCGATGGCGAGGGTGGAGAGGTACTGCTCCTTGTCGTCCAGGCGGCCGTGGTCACGCAGTGCGCGGGTGCGCGGATCGAACGACGCCAGCCCGGCCTGGTAGACGCCGCCCATCCAGATCGTTCCGTTCGGCGCTTCGACGAGGCGCAGGTAGGCACCGGTGCCCTTGGCGGGCACGCCGTGGAAGGTCCACGCGCCGGCGCTCGGGTCGAACTCGAGGAAGACGGCGCCCAGGGCGGTGTAGAACCGCCCCGTGGAGGCGATCAGCGAGCCGTAGGGCGGCGAGTTGGCGACGCCCTCCGGGCAGAAGGCCTGGGTGCTCTGGCCGCTGTCGATGTCCGTCACCAGGATCCAGCCGCGGGGGCTGGAGTCGAGGGCGCAGCCGATGACCAGGTTGCGGCCGCGGCCGTCGCGGACCGTCACCGCCCCGCGGCTCTCGGCCAGCGGTACGCCGACGCCATGGTCGATCCAGCCACCGGGCGCCGGCGCCGCCTGCGCCAGGGCCGCCGCCGGGCTGAACAGGGCCAGCCCCGCCAGGGCCATCGAGAGTGTGACGTGCTGCATGGGATGCCTCGCTCCTCTGCTTCGGCGGCGCGCCGCCGCTCTCAGGCCTCGTTCCGCTCCTCGGCGGCCAGGACGTCGTGGGCAATGCCTGGCGTCGGCGTCAACCCCCGCGGCCCTCCGGGAACCGCGCCCGGAGCGCCCGCTTCAAGTCGCCGGGGCGGTCTCGCGGTTGATCCTCTGGCGCAGGCGGCATTCCGCCGAGACCGGCCGGCCGGCCCGCACGTCGGCCTCGGTGAACACGGCCATATGGATGGCCCGGGAGCCCGTGCGCGAGTAGTCGTAGGCGATGTAGATCGTGC
>JAGVUW010000164.1 GCA_019136035.1 Verrucomicrobiota bacterium
CTTGTTCTCGAGGAAGACCGATATCTGCTTGATGTTCATGCTTGTCTCCTGCCCTGGTGAGTCTCGTGACAGGGCCCGGCCTCAGGCCTGGCCACGCAGGTCCATCACGCGCTTGGCCTTGCCGGCGCTGCGCTCGATGCTGCCGGGCTCGACCAGCGTCACCTTGGCCGAGAGGCCGTACAGCGACTTGATGCGCTCGTGCAGCGTCTCACGCAGGCGCTCCAGACCCCTGATCTCGTCGGAGAACACCGCCGGAGTGACCTCGACCTTGACCTCGAGGTTGTCAAGCGCCCCCGAACGCGTCAGTACGATCAGGTAGTACGGCGTGGTGCCCTCGACCTCGAGGAGCAGCGACTCGATCTGCGAGGGGAAGAGATTGACGCCGCGCACGATGAGCATGTCGTCGGAGCGGTGCGAGACGCGGTCCATGCGCACCAGGGTCCGGCCGCAGGTGCACTTCCCATAGCGCAGCGAGGCGATATCGCGGGTGCGGTAGCGTATGAGCGGCAGGGCCTGCTTGGTGATCATGGTGAAGACCAGCTCGCCCTCGCTGCCCTCCGGGAGGACCTCGCCGCTGTCCGGGTCGATGATCTCCGGGTAGAAGTGGTCTTCGAAGATGTGCAGGCCATCCTTGGCCGAGCACTCGCTGGAGACGCCAGGCCCGATGACCTCGCTGAGGCCGTAGATATCGAAGGCCGAGACGCCGCTGATAGCCTCGATGCGCTGGCGCATCGCATTCGACCACGGCTCGGCACCGAAGGCGCCGCGGCGGAGCTTGGTCTTGCGGATCGGGGTGCCGTTGTGCTCGGCCACCTCCGCCAGATGCAGGAAGTACGACGGCGTCGAGCAGATCGCCGTGACCCCGAAGTCCTGCATCACCAGGAGCTGCTTCTCGGTGTTGCCGCCGCTCATCGGGATGACCTTGCAGCCAAGGCGTTCCAGGCCGTAGTGGGCCCCCAGGCCGCCGGTGAAGAGGCCGTAGCCGTAGGCATTCTGCACGACGTCCTCGGGGCCTATACCGACGCACTGGAAGGTCCGCACCATGACCTCGGACCAGATGCGGATGTCCTCCTGGGTGTAGCCCACCACCGTCGGCTTGCCCGTGGTGCCGCTGGAGGCGTGGATGCGAACCACGTCGGCGAGGTCGGTGGCAAAGAGCCCGAACGGGTAGTGGTCGCGCAGGTCGTTCTTGAGGGTGAAGGGGAAATGCCGCAGGTCGGCAAGGCTCTTCAGGTGTGACGGCTTCACCCCCGCCGCATCGAAGCTCTGACGGTAGAAAGGCACCCGTTCGTAGACCCTCTCCAGGGTCTCGCGCAAGCGCACCAACTGAATCTGCCGCAGGCTGTCGCGGTCGAGGAAGTCCTTAAGGAAGAGATCTTCACGCATCCCGTGTCTCCCAGTCTGATCCGCCCGGCGGCGATGGGGTCACCGGCCGCGGCCTTCCCGCCGGCCATAGCCCACCGCCATGGCCGCGCGTTGCGTTGCAGCGAAGCGCCGCAAAACCGGACTGTAGCCCCGGCCCGGGCGCTGTCAAACCACCCGCACGAAGCACAACCGTGTCGGGCCGGGGTATTGAGGCTGGGCGTCAGGAGGACCGCGCGCGCGGCGATCGCGAGGCCGTCGCGGCAGTGCGGCGCGGTCGGAAGCGGCAGGAGGCAGAGCGGCCTGGCCAGGGTCATGACCAGCACCGAGGGGTGGCAACCCCGCTAGGATTCGAACCTAGACAAACAGGACCAAAACCTGTTGTGCTACCGTTACACCACGGGGTTATCCGAGCATGGCGGGCGCCTGCGGCGGCCGGCCGGCCGATACTATACCGGGCACACCCGGCGCCGCCAGCCGCGGCGGCTGTCTCAGGTCACGGCGGCGAGGGCCTGGACGAAGGCACGCACCGCCGCGGCAGGGTCGGGCTGACCGAGGATAGCGCTGATCACGCAGACGCCCTCGGCGCCGGCCTGGACCGCCGCGGCGCAGTTGGCAGTGCTGATGCCGCCGATGGCCACGGCCGGCAGCGCCGTGGCGGCGGTGAGGCGGCGCAGGCCGTCCAGGCCCATGGTCGGCCGCGCGTCGGGCTTCGTCGCGGTGGGGAACACCGGCCCGACGCCGATGTAGTCGGCGCCGTGCCGCTCGGCGACGCGGAGG
>JAGVUW010000851.1 GCA_019136035.1 Verrucomicrobiota bacterium
ACCGTGTCCATGCCCCAGTCGTCGATCACCAGCAGGTGGGGCCGTGTCAGCCGGCGGATGAGGCGCGACATGGAGCCGTCGGACGAAGCGGCCAGGAGGTCGCGGAAGAGTCTGGCTGCCGAGAGGTACAGGACGCGATAGCCGTCGCGGCAGGCCTTCTGGGCGAGGGCGCAGGCGAGCCAGGACTTGCCGACGCCGGTGGGTCCGGTGATGAGGCAGTGCCGATGATGGCGCAGCCAGTCGCCCGTGGCCAGTTGGGCGACCAGTTCGCGGCGCAGACCGCGCGGCGCCTCCCAGTCGATGTCCTCCAGGGCGGCGCTCTGCCGCAGCTTCGCGTAGCCCAGGCGCCGCTGCAGGGCGAGGTTCTCCTGGTGCTCCCACTGCCGGTCGACGAGCATGGCGAGCCGTTCGTCGAAGCCCAGAACCGCATTGCCCGGACCGCGGCGCTGATCGCTGCAGGCTTCGGCCATGCCGTCCAGTCCGAGGCGGTGCAGCTTCATGTCTGTCTGTTCGCAGATCATCACCCCCGCATCTGGCCATATTGCCAGATGACGACCCCGACGATGAGTACTGCCCCGCATGGCCGGCCTCCAGGCGCTCTGGGCGCCGTCATGGGCAGGCAGGCCGTAACCACCTGCCAGCGGCAGTCGTCGTCATTCACACGGGAGATACCGCTACAACTGCGGAACATCTGTTCCGAATGGCTGATGTTCCCGGGGCTCCAGGCACCCTGCCACTGCCGGCGAGGCCCCCCCTGGCAGCCTGGCTATCCTGGTTCACGACACAGGCCGTCGGCCTTCCCGCTGTGCTGGTCTGGTGCGGGGCGCAGAGGGGATGCACCGTCAGGGCAGTCGTGGCCGGCGGTTACGGCCGGCGTGCCCGGTCACCCTCTCAGGCCATCGACTCGTTACGGCAGGCTCTCCAGGAAGGATTGACATCGCATGCGCTTGCGGTAGCCTTAAGGCTGTACGACGGCGCGAGTCCGCACAGAGGGTGTTGCCGGGCGTGACTGCGACCATGTATCGGGATGCAGGGGTCGAGTTCAGTGGGTATACAATCAGACTGTCCAAGGTCGCCTACGGGAACCTACGCACGTCCAGTAAACGTACGCGAGACTTCGGACGCCATGCTGTGGCGGTCGGGGCAGTTGCTTTGAGGCGACCATGGTGGTTGACCCTCACCTGAACCCATCGGAGACGCCGGCCATGCCAAGGAAGAAGGAAGGCACACAGTTCCTGCACCGCTTCGGGCCCCTTCTTGATGCCCTCCGCGCTCTCGGTGGTTCAGCCACGCCCGATGAGGCGGCGGAGAAGGTAGCCGAACTGAGCGGCGTCTCGGAGGAAGAACTGAACGAGACCCTCCCCTCGGGAGGTCCTCGTTTCAAGAATCAGGTTGCGTGGGCGCGATTCTACCTCACGCGTGAAGGGCTCCTCGATTCGTCCAAGCGCGGCGTGTGGAGTCTTGCCGACAAGGGTTTCAAGACGCACCTGACCTATGATGACGCCCGGGCAATATTCAAGAGGCAGGTCCAGGCAGACACGGCCAAACGACAGAAGAAGAGCGCGGCGGCGGCTCCCGATGGTGCCGACTCGCCCGAGGACCCCGACATATCGGCCCCCGTCGGCTATCGACAGCGGCTCCTCGATGTCATCATGGCGCTGCCCTTCGCCGGATTCGAGAGGCTCAGCCAGCGGCTGCTCCGGGAAGCAGGATTCCAGCAGGTCTCCGTCACAGGGCGGTCTGGAGACAGCGGCATCGACGGCGAGGGGATTCTCGAAGTAAACCCCTTCGTGACGTTCAAGGGTCTCTTCCAGTGCAAACGTTACAGGGGCAGTGTTGGCGCCCCCGTGATCCGGGATTTCCGAGGCGCCATGCTTGGGCGTGCCGACAAGGGCATCATCCTTACCACCGGCACATTCACGCAGGATGCGAAACGGGAAGCTCGCCGGGATGGAGCGCCCCCGGTTGAGCTTGTTGACGGGATGAAGCTGGTTGAGATGTTTGAGAAGCTCGAACTTGGCCTTGTGCCGCGGACCACGTTCGACCTGGATGAGAAGTTCTTCGAGGAGTTCAATGGCTGAGGCAGGCGAGTCAGGCGCCCCAGCAGACCCATGACGACGCACGGATGCGTCACCAG
>JAGVUW010000280.1 GCA_019136035.1 Verrucomicrobiota bacterium
TGCGGGAGGGCGAGACATGCAGACGATACGCTGGGCGGCGCTGGCGCTGGCGGGCTTCCTGGCGAGTGCCGGGGCCGCGGTGACGGTCGAGGTGACGTCACAGCCGCCGTTGCCGGTGGCGAACCTCTTTGTCAATCCGGGCCTCGAGGAGGGCGATGGCACGCCGGCCGGATGGGCCGTGAGTGCCAGTGACCCGGGCGTCGTGGATTTCAGCTACCGCAAGACGGGCGGTTACCGCGGCGCCTACCTGCGGATGGATGCACACGGCTCGACCAGCAATGGCTACCTGTCGCAGCCGGTTCGCCTGGCCGGCGACACCCTCTACCGCGCCGGCATACGGGTCCGACTGCGCGGCGGCAAGATGGTGCTCTGGCTGCACGCATGGGTCAACGAGCGGCGCTTCGACGAGCGCGTGTACCACACCTCGTGGGGCGCCCTCCCGCTGATCCCCGACTTCGTCAACCTCGACTGGACGACGAGCCCTGACCCCGAGGCCTGGATCTGGGTCGGGCGCGAGTTCCGGACCTGGCCCGAGCAGGGCTCCGTCAACCCGCACTTCGGGGTGTTCTTCGAACGCGGCTCAATGGACCTCGACGAGCCCTTCATCGGCCTGGCCAGGACCACGCTGAGGCTGACCGCCGGTGGAGCGCCCCTGGCGCGCGTGGTCCTCTACGACGAGGCTGGCGAGGTGCGCTGGGACAGCGGCACGCTGGCCGCGGGCACGACCCGCCTTGAGCAGGACGTGCCCGACCTGCCGACCGACACACGCTACCGGGTCGTGGTCACGACCCGCGACGGCGAGGAGACCACGCAATGGCATCCGCACGGCGAGTGATACGTATCGTGCTGGCCCTCGTGGCGGCCGCCGGCCTCTCCGCCCAGGTCGTCGAGACCGACGGCGCCATACGCATCAGCGCCGGGGCGCTGACGCTGTCGCTCGCACGCGCCACCGGCCAGCCGCCCGCCGGCGGGCTGGCCATCACCGACGGCCCCCAGGCGACGCCGGTCGCCCTCGGCGCGGCGCAAGACTGGCGCCTCCAGCCGGACGGCCTGAGCTACCGCCGCGACGACGTGGGCGGCGGGCTCGCGGTCGCCGTCGCGATGCGCACGGCCGGCACCGACGCCCTTCGAATCGACATCGCCCTCAGCAATGCCGGCACCCGACCGCGCCTCCTGGAGGTACGCTGGTCCGCGCCGGTGTCCGGTGCCGGCCTGACGGCCTGGGACGGCCGCGACGGCCGCCCGGCGACCTTCCCGGAGTACCGCGGCGGCGACCTCAGCCTGCGCCTGCCCCTGAGTGTCGCCTACCACGCCGGCGGCGGTGTGGCGGTCGGCCTGGACCCGTCGCGGCCGTTGTCGACCTTCTGGAACCGCTTCGAACCGACCGACGGCGGCGGCCTGGTGGGCTTCAGCACGCGCCTGGTGGTCGATCCCGGCTCGAGCGTGGCCCTGCCGCTGTGCGCCTTCGCCTTCGCACCGACCTTCGGCCACCTCGACGCCGTGCAGCGCTGGTATGGCCTCTACCCGGAGGCCTTTACCATCCACCCGGGGCTGCGGCCGTCCATCATCGGCGGCGGCGGCTACCTGCAGTCACAGCAGACCACCCGCGAGCTCCAGTGGGAGGATGCCCGGCGCTTCGGCATGGCCTGGGAGTGGGCCTACTGCCCGGCGCAGACGCCCGGTGACTGGTATGCCGACGAGCGCTTCTACGACCCCGAGAAGGGCTACGCCGGACCAACCGACGCACACCGCAATGGCCCCAAGGGCAGCCTTGACGACTACCGGCGGGATATGCGCGAGCGCTTTCACCGGGGCTGGTGGGCCACGAATCTGGCCTACTACATGCTCCCCCACGCCGCCGACGAGGCGGTCCTGGCGGCCTTCCCGGATGGCGTGGTCCTCGATGCCAAAGGCCAGCGCAGCCCGAAGATCGTCGGCTGGATCAAGCCGGACGCAACGACACGGATGACCTACCCATGGGGCAACGCCTATGGCGAGGAGGTGGTCCGGGAGATCGAGCAGATCACGGGCGACTTCGGACCGGCCGCCATCGGCTTCGACGAGGCCTACGGCGGACTGCGGCACTACGGCCCCGGCATCGCGGGCGACCCGGCGCGGGCCTGGGATGAC
>JAGVUW010000765.1 GCA_019136035.1 Verrucomicrobiota bacterium
CGCTGGCAACGCTGCCGGCCGCGTTCGACACGATACAGCGGAAGAGGGTGTGGTGCTCGGCGAGGTCAGCCGGCGGTGTCGTGTAGGTTGCCTCCGAGGCGCCAGGGATGTCGGCCATCAGCCCGGTGAAGGTGCCGCGCTGCCACTGGTAGCGCAGGGGCGTGGCACTCCAGGCGCGAACCGCGAATGTGGCCGATTGCCCTGCCAGGAGTCTCACGCGGTCCGGGTTGGCGAGGACGACGGGGGCGCCGGGCGGCCGGGTTACGGTCAGTGCCGCGGGGGCGGTCAGAGTCGTGCCGGCGGCGTTGCTGGCGGCGACGCTGAAGAGGGCGCCGCTGTCGAAGGGAGTACCTACCGGCAGGGTGTACTCGGCGCCGTCGGCGCCTTGGATATCGATGCCGTTCCGGCGCCACTGGTACCGAGAGGCAGAGGCGCCCTCGGTGCTCACGGTGAAGACGGCTGGCTGCCCAGCCTTGACCACCGCGCTCGCGGGCTGCCTGCGGATGGCGGGCTCGGCGGCCGTGGCGATCACCCGCAGCGTCGCCGCCCGGCTGGTGACAGCCGCACCGCCCCCGGTGATGACGGCTCGGAAGGTGGCGCCGTGGTCGGTCTGGGCGACACTGGGAAGGGTGAACCAGCTCTCGGTGGCGCCGCGGATGTCGTTGCCGTTCCGTTGCCACTGGTACGTCAGCGCCCCGCTGCCACTGGCGACCACTCGGAAACTGGCCGGCTGTCCGGCCGGCTGGACGTTGTCGGCCGGCTGGGAGACGATCGCCGGGCGGCTCGGGAGGATGGTGAGGAACTGGCTGAAGAAGGCCCACAGGCCATCGGTGTAGTCGTAGCCGGTCTGGATGTCCGATTGCGGGTACACGTGGCTGCCGCCGACGATGGTGACCAAGGCCACCTGGGTGCCTCCGATGCCATCCCGCCAGGTCGCCTGAGTGACGCTCCCGGGGAGGCGCGGCGAGGCCTCGTACGTCGTGACGGGTTCCGCGTTCATCAGGCCGTCCACGGCGCGCCACGCGTCGACCGTATCCTTGACCATCGTGTATGGCACGTTGGTGTCCGCGGTGCCTTGGAAGACGATGATGGGCAGCGGCGCTGTCGGCCGGTTCGAGGTCAGTCCCATGAACTCATCGAGCGCGGCGGCCGCCCGGATCGTGTCCGGCCGTTCGCACGCGTAGGCCAGCGCCGTGTGGCCCCCCTTGGAGAGCCCCACGATGAAGGCATCGCCGCCGTTCTCGCCGGCGCGGACGCGCCGGATCACCTCCGTGAGGTAGTCGTAGTCCTGGTAACCGCAGATGCGCGGGTCGTCGTTGAGCCACTTCCTGACAGGCGCGCAGGCGACGACCAGGAAGCCCGCCTGATCCGCTCTGCGGTGCAGCGGCGCGGGGTTCCATCGATCCATGATCAGGACCATCGGGACAGGGTCGGTTCTGGGCAGGTCGCCTGGCCGGTAGATCCAGTAGCAGCGCTCCTGCTGGATGGCGGCGCCCTGGGAGTCCTTGGTCTCGAGGGTGAAGTCGACCCGTACGTCCGTATCGGCCGGATCGGCTGGCGGTCCGGCCGCTGCGATCGTGACGCTCGACGCCACCCGATCCCGCGCGCTCAGGCGCGAGTAAACGACGGTGACCGTGGCGCCGGTTGTGACATCGGCCAGCCTCGCCAGCGCGCCGCCCTGCATGATACGGGTCTGGTCTGTGATGGTGTACGTCAGCTCGCGGCCTGACATGACCTTCAACTGCCCTTGCGCGACGTCCACGCTCGTGACCCTGCCGGTCTTGGTCTGAGCCGGACTGCCCGTTTCGGGGTCACCCCCGGCCACCACCGCGACCACGACCAAGGTCGTCACCGCCACCAGACGCATCCAGGCGCAGAACGTCATCGTTGTCTCCTCTTGCGGCAGCCAGGCTGGACCACCCGCGAGGCGCCCCGTGGCGCGTGAAGGGGCCAGGCCAGGCGGCTAGCGGACAGGGGCTTCCCTTACTGGCGCGGCACGCCCTCGCCCTCGCCGTCGCGGCCGCGAGCCGTGATCACCACTCTCGAGGCCACGCGGTTGCGGTTGACATCGAAGGAATACAGAACGGCCACCTTGTCCCCCACGCGGATGTCGGACAACGCCCGTGAGG
>JAGVUW010000674.1 GCA_019136035.1 Verrucomicrobiota bacterium
ACCATGCTCGGCGCGCTCTTCTGCGGCGTGCTCATGCTCCCGGGTGCGATCTACCTCGGCCTCATCAACGGCGGCGGCCTCGGCGCCGCACCCTGGGTGACCCTGATCATCTTCAGCGAGGTCAGCCGACGCGCCATGAAGAGCCTCAACCGCCAGGAGGTCGTCCTGCTCCTGGCCGTCGCCGGGGCCATGATGGGCGCCCAGACCGGGCTCTTCGGCGCCTTCGTCAAACGCGCCTACATCGTGCGCAGCGACCCGGTCATCGCTGCCGGCCTGGCCGGGCAGTTCCCCTCCTGGTGGGCCCCGTCGGCCGACTCGACGGCGCTCTCGGAGCGCACCTTCCTGCACCGCGACTGGCTGGTCCCCTTCCTGGTCTTCGGCATCGCCACCTGGGTGCTCGGCTTCATCAAGAACTACACCCTCGGCTACGGCCTCTTCCGGCTGACCAGCGACTTCGAGAAGCTGCCCTTCCCGTTCGCCCCGATCTCGGCCCAGGGCGCCATGGCCATCGCCGAGGCCGGCGACCGCAAGAACGCCTGGAAGTGGCGCGCCTTCTCCTCCGGTACCATGGTCGGCATCGCCTTCGGCATCTTCTACGTCGGACTGCCCGTCGTCACCGGCGCCTTCCTCACCAAGCCCCTGATGCTCTTCCCCATACCCTGGTACGACGCCACCACCATCACCGAGAGCATCCTCCCGGCAGTGCCCACCGGCATCATCTGGAACCTCTCCCTGGTCATCACCGGCATGATCATACCCTGGCGCGCCGTGCAGGGCACCGCCCTGGCCATCCTGGTGACCTTCATCCTCAACCCGATCCTGGTCAAGACCGGCCTGCTCAGCACCTGGCAGCCCGGCATGGGCACCGTCGATACCGGCATCGCCAACAGCGTCGACTTCTACTTCTCCTTCGGCATCGGCTGCGCTTTCGGCATCGCCATCGTCAGCCTCGGCCAGACCGCCAAGGCCATGGTCGACAGCCTGCGCCAGCAGCGCCGCCAGCGCCGTGAGCTGTTCAAGGACCGCCGCGACCCGTGGGCCACCCCGCCCGGCCGCGGCGACTGGTCGCTGAAGCTCTGCCTGGCCGGCTATACGATCGCGGCCGTCGGCATGTGCGTCCTCTGCAAGATGCTCGTGCCCGACTTCCCGGTCATGTTCCTCGTCTTCTTCGCCTTCGTCTTCACCCCCGTCCTCTCCTACCTCAATGCCCGCATGATCGCGGTCAACGGCCAGAATGTCGATATCCCTTTCATTAAAGAGGGCGCCATCCTGCTCTCCGGCACCCAGGGCCTGAATGTCTGGCTGGCGCCGTTCCCCGAGGAGAACTTCGGCGCCATGGCGGCGAGTTTCCGCGTCAAGGAACTGACCGGCACGCGCTTCACCAGCTACCTCAAACTCGACCTCTTCCGTATGCCCCTGACGATCCTCCTTGGCTTCGTCTTCTGGAGCTTCATCTGGCACTCCAGCGAGATCCCGTCGTCGATGTTCCCCTGGACCGAGGTGATGTGGGACCAGCAGGTCAAGCAGAGCCTGATCATGTGGTCGGCGACCACCGGCGACGGCCTCGTCGAGACCATGTTCGACAAGGCCTTCAAGCCGGCTATCCTCGGCATCGGCACCGCCTCGACCGTGATCATGTTCGTCATCCTGCGGCACTTCGGGGCACCGATCATGTTCGTCTATGGCTTCGTCCGCGGTATCGGCGGGAGCTGCCACCACTTCATCCTCGAGATCGTCGGCGCCCTCGTGGCGCGCTTCTACCTCCATCGCAAGTTCGGGCGCGAGCGCGTCCTGAAGGTCCTGCCGGTGGTCATGGCCGGCTACCTCGTCGGCGAGGGCCTGGTCGGCATGGCCTGCGTGGCGGTGACCCTGATCACGAAGGCGGTCTCGGGGCTGCCCCTGTAGCGTTCCCTCACGGGCCGCCTGT
The DNA here is from genome assembly GCA_019136035.1 of Verrucomicrobiota bacterium. GTDB lineage: Bacteria > Verrucomicrobiota > Lentisphaeria > Oligosphaerales > JAFGRS01 > JAGVUW01. The sequence continues at coordinate 1,928 of JAGVUW010000674.1, forward strand.
GCCGACGGGCGGCGTCGAACCACGTGGTGAGTCCGATGGCAGACAGCACAACGAGGCAGACGGCGGGCGCCGCGGCGCCGGTGCGGGAGCAGGTCATCCTGCCCTGGCCGGTCGCCATACGCATCACGCTGCGCGGCCTGAAGATCCGTCTCGGCCGCGCCCTCATCACCATGAGCGGCGTCGTCCTGGGCATCGCCTTCCT
>JAGVUW010000264.1 GCA_019136035.1 Verrucomicrobiota bacterium
GGCTTCCAGAAGGTCTTCGACACCAACTTCACGGCCGACCTGACCATCATCGAGGAAGGCACCGAGCTGCTCGGGCGGCTCCAGCGCGCCATCGTCGACAAGGACCCGGAGGTGCGCCTGCCGATGTTCACGAGCTGCTCGCCGGGCTGGATCAACTACATGGAGCAGTTCTACCCGCAGCTCCTGCCGAATCTGTCCACCTGCAAGTCACCGCAGCAGATGTTCGGGGCGCTGGCCAAGACCTACTACGCGCAGAAGGCGGGGATCGACCCGGCCAGCGTCGTGGTGGTCTCGGTGATGCCCTGCACGGCCAAGAAGTTCGAGTGCGAACGTGACGAGATGAAGGCCTCCGGCTTCAAGGATGTCGACTACGTCCTGACCACGCGCGAACTCGGCAACCTGATCAAGGAGGCCGGCATCGACTTCATGAGTCTTCCGGACAGCGAGCAGGACGTCCCCATGGGCATGTCCACCGGCGCGGCCGATATCTTCGCCAACACCGGCGGCGTCATGGAGGCGGCCCTGCGCACGGTCTACGAGCTGGTGACCGGCCGGCCGTTGCCGATGGACCAGCTCCACGTGAAGCCGATCCAGGGCCTGCAGGGCCTCAAGGAGGCCGCGGTCACCTTCTCGGGCTGCGTCTCGGAGTGGTCCTTCCTCGAGGGCGTGACGGCGCGGGTGGCGGTGGCGCATGGCCTGTCGAATGCGCATCGGATCTGCCAGGAGGTGGCCGAGGGCAAGGCCGAGTACCACTTCATCGAGGTGATGTGCTGTCCGGGCGGCTGCATCGGCGGCGGCGGTCAGCCGCGGCCGACGACCGACGCGGTGCGCCGTCAGCGCATCGGGGCGATCTACGCCGAGGATGAGGGCCGGCCCATGCGCAAGTCGCACGACAACCCGGCCATCGCACAGATCTATGCCGAATTCCTCGGCAAGCCCAACGGCCACAAGGCCCACGAGCTCCTCCATACCCACTACCACGACCGCACGACGAAGGCCTGAGGCAGCCCACCCCGGAACGGGCGCCGCGCGGGCGGCGCCCATTCCGGGGGACTTGACTTCCGGGTGCATGGCACGAAGGTACGCCTCGCAACCGAAAGGTGGCACAGTCGCTTCACGTGAAGCGCAGGGGAATCCGGTGGAAATCCGGAACGGTCGCGCCACTGTGAGCGGGAACGACGCCCAGAGAAGCCACTGTTCTGCCGTCAGGCAGGATGGGAAGGCAGGGTGGTAGGAGTTGCTTCGGCAACGCGCCCGCGAGTCAGGAGACCCTGTTTGTCGGACGTCCCCGCGTCTGGGACGGTCAGGTCAGCATGGCATCGCATGACCGGCCGGCGTTCCCTTTTTCGCGGAACGCCGGCCGCATTGTTTTGATGCAATGCCGGTCCTGGGGTGGCCGACCACGGATGGAGGCTCTGCCACGATCGCGGCACGGAGTGGGTGTCAGAGTCGAAAGGAGAGCGGGCGATGCGTAGGGTAAGGTCTCTGGTGGGTGTTGTGGCGGCCGTGGCGTGGGGCAGTGCGGGGCTGTCGGCGGCGGAGGTGGCCACGGCGGCCGCGGCGTCTGCGGCGGCAGGGGAGGCCCCGCGGCAGATGGAGACGGTGGTGGTCTCGGCGACGCGCACGGCTACCCCGGTCAGTCAGCTCGGGCAGTCGGTGACCGTCATCACGCGTGAGCAGATCGAGAACAGCCGCTTCAGCAGTCTCACCGACCTGCTCCGCCAGGTCCCGGGTGTCGACTTCCGCAGCAGCGGCCCGCAGTCCAGCAGCACGACGCTGGCCCTGCGCGGCATGATGGGCTATCACACCAAGTTCCTCATCAACGGCATCCCGGTTCAGGATGCCAGCGGCGTCCAGCAGGTGCCGATTCTCAACGACATCGACCTCGCCGACATCGAGCAGATCGAGATCGTGCGCGGCCCCGGCAGCACGGTGTATGGGTCGAACGCCCTGGGCGGCGTGGTGCATATCCGGACGCGCCAGGGCCAGGAGGGCCGTCCGCGGGTGCGCCTCGGCATGGAGGCCGGCAGCCACGGCCGCCTGAGCTCCTCGGGGTCGGTCCGCGGCCAGTCCGGGCCGCTGGATTACTCGCTGAGCCTGCGTCGCGAGAGCGAGCGGGGCATCTCGGCAATGGACACGCCGCTGAACGAGGATGACGACCCCTGGCGTCACCGGCAGGTGCAGGGCACCCTCGGCCTGCGCCTGGCCGAGAATGTCCGCCTCGAGTACTTCGGACGCTACAGCCGCGTCGACGAGGAGTACGACATGGGCTGGCCGGCCTCCGAGTGGGAGCCCGCCACCCCCGACAGCGGCGACACCCACAGCCAGCGCTGGCTCAGCGGCCTGCGTCTGGAGGCGACGGATCTCCTCGACGGCCTCCTGGATGTCAGCCTCGGCGCCTCGGTGAGCGACCTTCGCCGCGGCTACCGCGACGAGGCCGGCTGGAGCTGGAAGGACTGCTTTGCCGGGCGCACCATCGAGTACACCTGGCAGAACACCCTGCACGTACATGAGCGCGCCGACCTCGTTCTCGGTCTCGACCAGGTGCAGGAATCCGCGCGTCTCGACGACGGCGGCTACCCGGCCTACGCCATCCCGGCCTCGACGCCGATCGACCGCCGGCACCGCACCACGGCTGTCTTCGCCGAACTCCAGACCGAGCCCATCGACAACCTCTTCCTCAACGGCGGCGGCCGTTGGAATCACCACAGCGTCTTCGGCGACGAGTGGACCTGGATGGCGGCGGCGGCCTACCACGTCCCGTCGTGGGGCACCCGCTTCAAGGCCTCCGCCGGCAAGGCCTACCGCGCCCCGAGCCTCTACGAGCTCTACGAGCCGAGCTACGGCAATCCCGAGCTCGATCCCGAGGTCGGCACCGCCTGGGACCTGGGCATCGAGCAGGACCTCTGCGAGCGTCGCCTGACCCTCGGCACGACCTGGTTCCAGAACCGCGTCAGTCAGTACATCGGCTGGAATCCCCAGGCGACCGCGCAGCAGCCGTTCGGTTTCTACGACCAGACCAGCGGCATTCGCAGCCAGGGCCTGGAGAGCTTCGTGCGCTGCCGTCCGGTGGACGACGTGGTGGTGCAGATCACGCACACCTACCAGCACACCCTGGACATGGAGGCAAATGCCTCGCCGCTGCAGTACAAGCCGCGCCACAAGGGCAGCGCCGACCTGACCTGGCGGCCGTTCGCCGGCCCCGTGACCCTCAACCTCAATGGCTCCTACTGCGGCCACATGAATACGGTCTCCGGCGGCGGCGAGCACCTCGATGCCTACACCCTCGCCAATGCGGCCGTGTCCTGGGAAGTCAGCGAGCACCTCGAGGTCTACGGCCGCGTGCAGAACCTCCTCAACGAGTCCTATAACGTCTTCCCGGACTACAACGAGTACGGCCGAGTGTACTACGTCGGCATGAATGTCACCTTCTGAGCAGCCTCCCGGGCGCGGGCTGTCGGAGGTCGGAGGTCGGAGGTCGGAGGTCGGAGGTCGGAGGTCGGAGGTCGGAGGTCGGAGGTCAGAGGTCGGAGGTCGGAGGTCGGAGGTCGGAGGTCAGAGGTCGGAGGTCGGAGGTCAGAGGTCAGGGGTCCCGCCTGGCTCCCCTCCGGCCTCGGACGTTGGGCGTTGAGCGTTCAGCGTTGGGCGTTCCCTCTCCGGGAGTTCGGAGGTCGGGGGCCTTGACCGGGGAGCGGGTGGGTGACGGACGGCAGCACCGGCGCACCGGGTGCGTCAGCGGAGCGGTTCATGACGACGGGCAGGATCCAGGTCTACACCGGCACCGGCAAGGGCAAGACGACGGCGTCCCTGGGCCTGGTCCTGCGCGCCGTCGGAGCCGGCTGGCGTGTCTTCTTTGGGCAGTTTGTCAAGGGCCGCGCCACCAGCGAGATCGCGGTCCTGGAACGGCTCGGCGTCAGGGTCTATCGTTGCGGCGGGCGCCAGTTTGTCGTCGGGCCGCCCGCCGATGAGGACCGCCTGGCGGCCCGGCAGGGCCTGGCCGTGGCGCGCCAGGCACTGTCCAGTGGCGACTACGACCTGGTCGTTCTGGACGAAGCCTGCGTCGCGGTCGACTGCGGGCTGTTCTCGGTCAACGACCTCCTCGAGGTCCTGGCGGCCCGGTTGGCCTCGGTCGAGGTGGTGGTGACGGGCCGCCAGGCGCACCCGAAGCTGGTGGAGTACGCCGATCTGGTGACCGACATGCGTGAGATCAAGCACTACTACCGCGAGGGCCTCCCGGCCCGCAGGGGGATCGAGTTCTGAGCGCGCTGCAGTCCATGGCACTGGCGGGAGGGCGCGCCGTCGGCCTGCTCTGGCTCCTGGCGCTGGGCTGCGGGCCGGGTTCGCCGCCATCGCCGGAGGCGTCGCCGGCACCGGGTGCCGCGGCGCCGCGGCGCATCGTCTCGCTGGCGCCCTCGATCACCGAGATGCTCTTCGACCTCGGCCTCGGCGATCGCGTCGTCGGCGTGACCAGCTTCTGTGACTACCCGCCGGCGGCCGCCGACCGGCCCCACGTCGGCGGTCTCCTCGATCCGAATCCGGAGGCGATCCTGGCACTCGAGCCGGATCTGGTGGTGCTCTTCGACCACCACGCCGTCGCCCGTGCGGCCTTGGAGACCCTCGGGGTCCCCTTGCTGGTGGTGCAGGGCGACACCCTCGAGCAGATCCTCGCGGCCATGCAGCGCCTGGCCGAACGCTGCGGCTGTGCCGAACGCGGCCTGGAGCGCGTCGGGGCGCTGCGCCGGCGCATCGAGGCCGTCGCCGCCATGCCGGCGCCGCAGCCGCCGCCACGCGTGCTGGTCTCCATCGGCCGTACCCTCGGCGGCGGGCGTCTGCAGGAGGTCTATGTCGCCGGCAACGACGGCTTCTTCAGCGAGCTGATCCGCCTCGCCGGCGGTCGCAACGCCTGCCCATCCTCAACGATACGCTTTCCGCTGGTCTCGCCCGAGGGCATCCTGGAGATGCGCCCGGAGGTCATTATCGAGCTGGCTGCCGATCTGGAGCGCCTCGGGCTCGCGGCCGAGGACGTCCAGCGAGAGTGGTCGAGTCTGGGCGACGTGCCGGCGGTCGCCAACGGCCGTGTGCATGTCTTCACCGAGGACTACGTGACCGTGCCCGGGCCGCGCCTGGTCCTGCTCCTCGAGCAGATGGCCGCGGCCGTCCGCCAGGGCAGCGCGGCACCGGCCGAGACGCCGCGGCCGGGGAGGGCGCCCTGATGGCCGAGCCCGTCATCCGCGTCAGCCACCTGCACTGCCGCCTCGGCGAACGGACCGTGCTCGAGGATGTCTCGTTCGACGTCGAGGCGGGCGAGTACGTCGCGGTCGTCGGACCGAACGGCGCCGGCAAGAGCACCCTGGTGCGCTGTCTGCAGGGGATCCTGCGTGATTGGCAGGGCGCCATCACCGTCGACGGCCTGGACGTACGCCGTGCCGCGCCGCGCCAGATTGCCCGCCGGATGGCCTATGTGCCGCAGAGCCGCGGCCACCTGGCGGCGTTCAGGGTGCGCGAGTTCCTGATGATGAGCCGGTATGCCCGCCTGGGGCCGTTCTCCAGCCCCGGCCGGGCCGACCTCGAGGCGGTCGAACGTGCCCTCGCCCTCACCGACACCGCGGCCCTGCGCGAGCGCACCCTGGACAGCCTCAGCGGCGGCGAACACCAGAAGGTCAACCTCGCGGCAGCCCTGGCGCAGGAAACTGCCATCGTCCTGCTCGACGAGCCGGCGACCTTCCTTGATCCACGCTACCAGCACGAGGTCAACCAGCTCCTCAAACGCCTCAACCGCGAGGAGGGCCACACCATCGTCTGCGTCTCACACGACCTCAACAGCGCCGCGCTGAGCGCCCATCGCATCCTCGGCTTCAAGGCCGGCCGGCGGGCCTTCTTCGACCGCCCCGAAGCCCTCATGCAGCCGGCCCAGCTCACGCCGCTGTTCGATACCGAGTTCCTCTTCGTGGCACACCCCGAGAACGGCCGGACGCTGGTCGTGCCGCGACACTGACCGGGGAGACCAGGCCGACCATGATGCGTCGTCTCAGACCGTCCGTCCTTGTGGGTGTCCTTGCCGCGGCCAGCCTTGCGGCGCTGTTGACGACGCCGCTGGTGGGCCCGATCGAGGTGCCCTGGGCGGCGCTCTGGGACGCCGACGGGCACCCGGGGCCGCACCGCGTCTTCTGGATGCTGCGCCTGCCGCGGGCCCTGACGGCCTTTCTGGCCGGCATGGCCCTGGCGTTGGGCGGCATGAGCTTCCAGGCGCTGTTCCGCAACGCCCTGGCCACGCCCTACACCCTCGGCGTGGCCAGCGGCGCCTCGCTCGGCGTGGCGCTCAGTCTGCGCCTCGGCTTCGGCGCCAGCGCCGCCGGGCTGCCGGTGCAGGGGCTGGCGGCGCTGGTCGGGGCCGCCGGGGCGATGGGGACCGTCTATGCCCTGACCCGACTGCGCGGCGGCTGCTCGACCGCGACCATGCTTCTGGCCGGGGTGGCCGTCAGCATGACCTTCTCCAGTCTTATCCTCTTCCTCCAGTACCTCAGCGACTTCGCCAACTCCTTCCGCATCGTGCGCTGGCTGATGGGCGGTCTGACGGCGGTGGGCTACGGCGCCGTGCTGACCCTCGCCGTGGCGCTCCTGGTCGGCGGCGGCATCCTCGTGGCGCACCTGCGCGAACTCGACCTGCTGACGGTCGGGGAGGAATTTGCGGCGAGCCGCGGCGTCGCGGTCGAGCGCTGCAAGCTGCGCCTCTTCCTGGCGGTGTCGCTGTTGGTGGCGGGTGTCGTGGCCGTCTGCGGCCCGATCGGCTTTGTCGGGATGATGTGCCCGCACCTGTGCCGTCTGCTGAGCGGCGGCACACACCGCGCCCTGGCTCCGGCGACAGCGCTGTTCGGGGGTGTCTTCCTGCTCGTCTGTGACACCCTGGCGCGCACGGCCGTGGCGCCGGCGGAGATTCCGGTGGGGGTGATCACGGCCCTGCTCGGCGGGCCGTTCTTCCTCTGGCTGCTCTTCCGGCGGGGCGCCTCGGAGCTCTGAGGGGTCAGCCGTCCGGCAGGAGGGTCGTCGCGATCGGCCCGGTGGCCTCGGGGAGGTCGGGCAGGGGGTTGGGGTCGTAGTCCTGCTGCTCGAGCACGTCGGAGCCGCCCAGGGGCAGGAAGCGCGGCGAGACGAACTGCGGGTTCGGGCTGAACAGCTCGTGGAGCATCTCTTCGATCTGGTCGTTGGTAACGACCTTCTGCGTCTCCTGCAGGTGCAGGTCGATGTCGTTGGCCAGGTCCTCGCAGGTCTGGTAGCGCTCGGCGGGGTCCTCGCGCAGGCAGCGCTCGCAGATGGCGGCGCAGCGCGGCTGGACGCGGCCGAGTTCGGGCAAGGCCGAGCGCGCCATCTTGCGGCGGATGCGGTCGCGGGCATCGCCGGCGCGGACCTCGAGGCCGAAGCGGTCCGTGTTGGTGAAGAGGAAGTACATCAGCAGGCCGATGGTGTAGATATCGCAACGGCGGTCCAGGGGGGCGCTGCTGAGCTGCTCGGGAGAGCAGTAGCGCAGGTTGCCGGCATGGAGGTAGCCGGTGCCCCGCTGGCGCTTCACCGCCAGGGCAATGCCGAAGTCCGAGACCTTGATGCGGCCGAAGCGGTCCACCAGGATGTTCTCCGGCGAGACATCGCGGTGCACCAGGCCGAGGTGTTCACCGTTCTCGTCGCGGTACTCGTGGACGTAGTGCAGCCCGCGCGCCACACGGGCGATGCTGTACATGGCGATATCGCGGTGCAGGAGGATGCGCACCTGGCGCAGGCGGTCGACGATCTGGCGGAGGTTCCAGCCGTCGATGTACTGCATCACCGAGTAGTAGACCGTATGGCCGCGCGAGCGCGAGCGCTGTCGCAGGAGGCCATTGGCGTCCTCGATCTGGACCATCTCCGACTCGAGGCGGTAGACCGAGACCAGATTCGGGTGGTTGAACAGGACGCTGAGCTGGATCTCCTTGAGGAACTGCGCCAGACGCTGCGGGTCGAGGCTGTTCTTGACGAACTTCAGCACGACCGGGCGCTTCAGGTCGGCCGCGCTGATCTCGTTGGCCAGGACGGTGACGCCCATGCCGCCCTCGCCCAATTGCCGCACGATCTCGTAGCGCGCCTGCGAGAACAGCACCGCGCCGGGTTGGCGCATGCTCTCCTCGAGGGCGACATAGCGTTGCCGCAATTCCTGCGACGTGTATTCCATCGGACCAGCTCCACAATCCCAACCGGCCGTCCGGCCGGGTGCCGGTCGCGCCCCGGCAGGCCCCGGGCCGTCCGGCGTACTACCACGCGGGCGGCGGTTCCTCGGCGGCCGGCGCCGCCGAGGGTGCCGCGGGTGCCGCGGGCGCTGCCTCGGGCGCCGCCGCGGGGGCGCCCTGGGGGCGAACCAGGCTGATCGGCAACGGCCGTGAGGTCTCGCCGGCGGCGTTGACGGCGCAGGCAAAGATGGCCGCACCCGGGTCTTTCGGGAGGGGCAGTTCCAGAGGCGCCCCCTCCAGGGACACGGGCAGGTCCTCGCGGATCAGCCCGAGTTTCCAGGCGGTGTAGGGGAAGTCCTCGAAACCGGCCTGGCCCCAGCGGGCCCGGGCGACGCGGCGCAGGGTCAGCGCGGCCAGGAGCGGGTCCATCGTGCGGACATCGCCGTCGGAGGCCTGGATGACACCGGCGAGGTACTGGTCGCCCAGGGCGGTGCCGGCGGTGCCGGCCGGTGCGATGTAGAGGCGCACCGCGATCGCATCCGGCGTGGGTTCGCGCCAGGGCACCGTGAACGACGCCTTCCCGGCGGTGATCTGGTCGGGTACCCCCGGCAGGCCGATCTGGGGGTTGGTTCGGAACTCCAGCCAGGGGGATGCCTCGAGCAGACGGGCCAGGATGCCGCCGGTGCTCGGGCCGGCGTCGAGGCTGGTCTGCAACCACAGGCCCGAGGGCAGCACACAGGCCCGCCAGGCCTGCTCAAGGCCCTCCTGGACGGCCCGGTCGCAACGGGCCCGCAGGGCCCCGGAGACCTTCTCGCCGACGCGCCGCAGGAGGAAGACCGCGTCGGCCGTGGCCGCCAGCGAGCAGCTCGTGTCGGCGCTGAGCTGCAGCGGCGTCGCGTAGTGGCCCGCGATGATGCTCCAGGCGCCCTTGCCGCGGCTTCCGGCGGCGGCACTCTGTTGCGACAGGACGGTCCTGGCGATGCTCTCCGGGTTGGGCAGGGCGACCTCGCCGCAGCTCAGCCAGGGCTGCGGGTCGCTGGCCCGGTCGGCACGCCGGAAAGACCAGCCGCCGAACATGCGTTCGACGATGACGGCGGTGGCGGCCATGCTGCGCGGTGCCTGCGCGTAGCCCCAGAGGCCGGTCTCGCTGTCCTGCGCCGCGAGCATCTGCCGTCCGAGGTCCTCGATCCAGCGCTCGGGGTGGGGTGGCAGGCAGCCGAAGGCGGCGCCGCTGTGGTACCACTCCGGCAACCGCGCGACGCCCTGCAGGAGGTGGTGCGGGTCGTGCCGGGCCACGCCTTCGATGTAGGCCTTCAGGCCCTCGGCCGAGAGCAGGTCCGGGACTCGGCCCGCGCCGCCTTGGGGGCCCTGCAGGAAGGCCCATGGCGCCGCCGGCTCGAGGCCGCGATGGAGGACCTTGCCGCTGGCCAGGTGCACCGGCAGCTCGTCCACGGCCGGGTTCGGTGCCAGGCTGCCGGTGCGGGGGTCCTGGCGATCGGCCGGAGCCAGGGCGGTGGACGCATCCACGACCTCCCAGGACAGGGTCGAGAACCACGCCGTGCCGCTGGCCGGGTTGACGGCGCGGACGTAGAGGCCGCGCGCCCGGGTCAGGCCGTCGGGCAGGACGCTGGCGGCTTCTTCGACGAGTCTGGCCTGGGCCGGCGGTATGGGCACGTCGCGGTAGTAGCAGTGCCAGGGGAAGGTGCCGCGGCTGGCCATGGGGCCGGTGAAGCTGCTCAGGAGGGCGCCGCTGGTGTGGGTCAGGAGCACATCGAGGCGCGGCGCGGCGTTCCAGAGGTACTGCCCCTGGCCGCTGTCCTTGGCGCACATCCAGACGAAGATGCGGAGGGTCTTGCCGGCGTGCTCGGCGAGCTGCTCGGCGTTGACCAGGGGCTTGCCCGAGACGATCTCCTGGCCGGCCTGCAGCCGCAACGCCGGCATCGGGCTGTTGCGGAAGGGGTTGTTCGCCACCACGGCGGACGGGTCGAGCCAGGTCTCCGCCGGCTGCGACTCCGCCAGGAGGTCCTCCCAGGGCACCGGCCGCGCGAAGAAGTCGACGACGCCGTGCATGTAGGTCACCCAGAGTTCGGGCGGCCTGGCCGTGAGGCGGTCCTGGGCCGTCCACGGCCCGCGGCTCTCGAGGGTCCAGGCGCCGACCTGAACGCGTTGCGGCGTTACGGCCGGCGCGACGCCGGCGGCGGGCTCCTGGGCCGAGAGACCGGTAAGCAGGGCCGCCATCGCGGCGGCGGCCGCGCTGCCCCGCAGGGCACGCTGAGCAAATCGGCTGAACACCGTTGACCTCCGTCCTCAGACAGGGACACCCGCGGCCCTGTGCCGCAGTGGCTCGCGGCGGGCGGCGCCGCGTCCACGGGCGGGCCCCGCGGCGTCGCCGCCCCACCGGACCCACCGCGGCGCGCCGGCAGACCGATACCGG
>JAGVUW010000660.1 GCA_019136035.1 Verrucomicrobiota bacterium
GGCGCCGTGGGCCTACTTGCCCGGCGGCGGCTGGCCCCAGCCGCCCCTTGGGAGCGCCGAGCGTCGGCTCGGCATCTCCCGGGCGCCGTGGGCGGCGCCCGGGAGGTCCACGGACGGCGCCGTGGACCTACTTGCCCGCCGCCGTCTCGGATGCCGCCGCGACCTCGACTGGCAGGGCTTTCACCTGGAGGAAATCGCCGCGGACGGCGTGGAGGTTCGCCAGGGCGGTGGCGTAGCTGACGCGGGCGCGGACCTCATCGCGCTCGCTGGTGGCCAGGGCTGCCTGGGCGTTGAGGACGTCGAGGCTGTCCGAGCGTCCCAGGTTGAAGCTGCGCTCCTCGGCCTGGAGGAGCTCTGCGGCGAGGGCCCGTGACTGCGCCGCCGTGTCGATCTGGCGTTCGGCCGTGCGCAGCTCGTCGAGGGCATCGGCGACCTCGCGCACCGCCAGCTCGCGGATGGCCTGCACCTGGACGGCCGCCCGAAGGCGCTCGTAACGCGCGGCGCGGTAGGCGCCGCGGGCGGCGCGGTTGCCGAGGGGGAACTCGAGGAGGAGGCCGGCCTCCCAGTCGCCGTAGTCGCCGGAGGCGAGGTCGTCGTGGCTGCCTGAACGCGATCCATCGAGGCCGCTGACGCCGAGACTGCCGTAGAGCTCCAGGCTGGGCAGGCACTGATTCCTGGCGAGGCGTTCGCGGGTCTCGCGGCTGTCGAGGTTGAGCCCGGCCTGGATGCAGTCGGGGCGCTGCTGCCAGGCGACCTCGAGGCACTGGGCCAGGGTCAGGCCGTCGACGACGCCCGGTGGTGCGTCGGCCAGGGCGACCGTATCGGGCATGCGCTCCGGGTCGAGGATGCCGAGCAGACGCAGGAGGCGGTGCTGGAGCAGGGTGACGCGGCTCTGCGCGTCGAGGATGGCCACCGCCTGCGCCGCGGCGCTGGAGCGCGCCCGCGTCACCTCGATCGGCGCCACCTGGCCGACGCGGACCTGCGACTCGGCCACCGCCACCAGGCGGTTGGCGCGGTCGAGCTGCTTCCGGCGCACGCCGAGGTCGGCCTGGGCGTAGAAGAGGCCCCAGTAGGCCGCCTCGACGTCGAGGAGGGTCACGATGCGCGTGTCGCGGCTGCCCTCGCGCGAGCTGCGCCAGGTGTTCTGGGCCACCCTTATGCCGGCGCGGTTGGGGTCGCGTCCGAAGCCCTTGAGGAGGTCCTGGCGCAGGGTCACCCGGGCGCCGGTGCCATGCTGTGGGAAGCCGTCGCTGCCGGCGCCGTCGCGATCGCTGTAGTCCCACTCGGAGGCGGCCTCCCAGGTGGTCCCGGTGGTCAGCCGCTGGCGCAGCCCGGCGGCGGCCAGGCCATGGCTGAGGCGGTCGCTGTCGTCGGCCGGTCCGGGCTGGTCAGCGGCGCCCTGAGCGGCCTCGCCGAAGAGTCGGGGATCGAAGTCGCCGTGGGCCTGCGTCACGCGTTCGCGGTCGGCGGCGGCGGTGAGGTCGGCGACCTGGACCTCCTTGTTGTGGCGCAGGGCCAGCTCGAAGGCCTCGCGCAAGGCCAGGGGCTGTGGCAGGGCCGGCATTGGCGGGTCTGCCGCGGCGGCCGCCGTGGCGCCGGCAGCGGTCACGGCGCCGGCCGCCGCCGTCAGGATGATCAGGGCCGTACGGCGAGCGCCTGCGGCCCACCGGCGCCATGCCGGCCGGGCCGCCCATGAGTCCATCTGCACGAGAGTCTCTCCTCTTCTGCGGGTCGCCGCCGCGGCACGGAGCCGCGCTGCCGTCGCCGCTGCCGGCTCAGCGCACCCGTATCAGGGCTCGCGCCGAGGTCCCGGTCACCGCCAGGGGCTCCAGGGGCTCGTCGGGTGTGAGTTTGATCCAGACCCGGTCCGGCTGACCGAAGCGGGTCGCGCCCATGGCCCCGGAGTCGCCGCCCAGGTCGAGCGACTGCGTGTGCAGCCCGATGGCGGTGACGCGGGCCGTGATGGCATGGAAGGAATTCGCCGGGATGCGCACGCGGGCGGTCTGGCCGACATCCACATGCATGGCGTCGGCCTCGGTGACGTAGCCCTCGACCCAGCGCGGCACGGCCGCGTCGGCCACCAGGATCAGCGGTAGGCTGCGGCGGCACGACTCGCCGACCTTGGC
>JAGVUW010000017.1 GCA_019136035.1 Verrucomicrobiota bacterium
GATCCTCCCGCCGACCGCGACGGCGTCATCGCACTGGCCGAGCGAGCCCGCCACCCGGCCGCCGTAGAAGCCCTTGCCCTGAGCCGTGTCGAAGCCCCAGAAGTTCATTGCGATAAACGGCGTGCCGATGACGCGGCCGGCGCCGGCCGGGATGATGACGTTGCAGGGGTGCTCATGCTCGCAGGGGAGGGTCCGCGTCAGCTCGAGCGCGCCGGTCGCCAGGTCGTGCCGCCGCAGGGTGCCGTAGAGGTCGACGCTCAGGAGCTTGCCCGAGGCGGTCAGGGCGCAGCCCGCGATGGGGGTGTCCGGCATGGTGCACAGCGCCGTCGTCCGGCCGCTGGCGAGGTCCCAGGCGACGAGGGTTGCGATGGCGTTGAGGGTGTCGGTGCGGATGCCGTAGACGAGCCCGCCCCGTCGACCCAGCCAGCACGCCTCCTGGTCCGGCGGGTGCTCATGCGGCGTGATCTCGCCGGTGAGGCCGTCGAGCCAGCCGAAGTACGGCAGGTAGGCCCGCCCGCCCTCCACATAGCGCAGCCAGCGCACCAGGCCGATGGCCGGGTGGTGCGAGTCGTCGGTGAGACGCCACCAGGTGATCGACTCGGCCCGCGGATCCCAGCGCAGGCAGGACAGGCCCGGCGTCTCCAGGATGAAGCCCCAGGAGCCGTCCGACAGCCGCCAGTGGTCGTAGTGGAAGTTTTCCGGCGGCTTCTCGTCCGCGCCGTAGACGCGGACCGTCCCCTGCGTCCGGGTATCGAAGACGACCATGGCGGTCTGGGCGCCGCAGAAGAGCTTGCCGGTGGCCGGGTCGAGGGCCATCCCCGCGGTGATGAATCGGCCGCCCTCGAACGGGAAGCGCTCCCACTGTCCGGTTGACGGACGGAGCCGGATGAAGGACTTGTCGGAGGCGCCGGCCAGCCACAGGCAGTCCGGGCCGTCCGGCTCCACCGCGTAGATGCACTGGCGTTCCGGCCACGGCCAGGCGGACCAGGTGCCGTCCTCCGTCACCACGACGCTGGTGGCGCCGGCCAGGCCGCTGAGGCAGGAGATGAAGAAACGCTCGCGGCCGGCGGCATCCACCCCGACCGGCGTCAGTTGCGCATTCACAAACGGATCCGGTGTGGACGGCTTACGGAAGGCCGTGAGACGGCCGCGCCCCGCCGCGGCAGGGAGGTCACGGCAGGCGCAGTCGCCCGACTCCAGGTCGCGCGGCAGAGCGATCGCAGGCAGGTCATGACTCACGGTCGTATTCCCTCTCGATGTGGGGCGGGGACATCGCCTCGCCGCCGACGCCACAGCGCGGGCCGAGCCCGCCAGCGGTGAGACTATCGACCGCCGAGTGCCCGGTGTCGAGGGGAAGGACGCAAGGGAGACTGCTCGCGGAGCCCACGGAAGACTTGGCGCGGGCTCTGCCCGCAACCTGGGAGGTCGGGGGCACAGGGCCGCGGGGACGCGGCCCTGGGGCCCGGGACACGGACGGACACAGACCCACACGGACGGACACGGACGGGGCCTTGCCGGCTCCGGCGTCGGGCCGCGGGAGTCGGGCCTCGGGAGCAGATTTTCTTCCTGGTGACACCGCCACCGCTTGACTGCCGCCGGTTTCGGCGTATCTTTGGATTAGTCCAATGGACTAATTTAGACAGGTGGATCATTGGAGCGGCTATGACTGGACGACAGCCCGCGAGGAAATCCAAGGCCGAGCGTCTGACGCTCGAGTTGCGCCGGGCGATCGCGGTGGGTGAGTATGCCGACGGTGACTTCCTGCCCGCCGAGCGGGACCTGGCCGAGCGCTACGCCACCAGCCGCAAGACCATTGGCGACGCGCTGTCCAAGCTGGCGGAGGAGGGCCTGGTGGTGCAGGCTCGCGGCCGCGGCACGCGCGTCACTACGCCGCACCGGCCGGCGACCGGCATTCGCCTGATCGACCCGCTGGCGCCGAACAGCCGCGCCATCTGGCCGGAAGCCATCAGGCTGTTGCGCGGCGTGGAGGACACGATCGCGGCGCGACCCGGGTACAGCCTGGAGCGCTTCTGTTCACGGCCGGAGGATGCGTCGGCGCCCCACCGCATCCCGGAATCCCCCATGCCGACCCTCTTCCTTGAAGTGCATGGGCTCAGCATCCTCGCCTACGCACAGGAGCTGCAGCGCTCGGGCCTGCCGGCGGTGGTGGCGAACTACGAACTGGATCCGTCGGCAGACATCAGCTTCACCTGGACCGATCACGGTCAGTCGATGGTCGAGGCGGTCGAGCTGCTGACCAGGATGGGTCACCGCCGCATCGGCTACATCGGCTATAAGCCTGGGTATGCGTTCTATGGCCGGGCGCTGGACGGCTATGTCCGCGCCATGCGGCACGCGGGCCTGAGCCTTGATGAGGCTCTGATCGATGGTCAGGCGAACCATGGTGTTCCCGCGCCGCTGGTCGGCCACCAGGCAGCCCAGCGCATGTTGCGCCTGGCCGATCCGCCCACCGCGATCGTCGCGGCGCGCGACAACCTGGCGGAAGGGGCGTGGCACGCGGTTGAGGAAGCCGGCCTGGTCGTCGGACGCGATGTGTCACTGGTCGGCTATGACGACCTGAGCGGCACCGCGGAAGACCCCAAACCCCTGACGACGTTCAGGGAGCCGGCGTATGAGATGGGCGAGCAGGCGGCACGGCTGCTGCTCGAGCGCATCGCGGTCGGGATGAAGCCGGCCCAACAGGTGCAGATTCCGGCGGATCTTGTCATCCGCCGCAGTGTTGGGCCGGTGGTGGCGACCTGACCAGGCGTCTTCAGCGCCGGGGTGTGGTCACGCATGAGGGAGAGCCAGACATGGGCCTGCAGGCGAATCTCGCGAGAGTCCTGGGCACAGCCGCACTCTGCGCCGCGCTGATCGGCGTGGCAGGTCAGGGCGCTTCGGCAGAGGATGACGAGAGCGTCCTGCTCTACGACTTTGAGGAGGGAGTGAGCTTCAGCAAAGTCTGGAGTCCGGACGACACCGTGGCAGTCCAGAGCAAGGACTGGGCCGCCTCGGGACAGGCATCGCTGCGGATCGATGTCAACGCCTGGAACCGGAATGTGCACGGCGACAGTTACTATCCGGGCGTCTCCCTCAGTCTGCCCCGGCAGCGGGACTGGAGCGCTCACGATTACCTGACGCTGGATGTCCGCTTGCTGCAGGACAGCACGGGCTTTGATGTCCTTGTGCAGCGGTCGGGCTCGCGCAGCGATCGCGTCAGTCGCACGTTCCGGCTGCCGGCGGGCGAATCGCGGCTGTGGCTGAGCATTCCCAAGCTGCTGGGGAGCGGCGAGCGGGCACGCACGCGGGAGATCGCGTCGGTCGAGTTCCATCTGACGCGCGTTCCCCATGCCGCCACGGTCTTTGTGGACAACGTCAGATTGCGCCGGGGTGAGGTCATTCCCGGCGGCGGCCGGGCGGGTGCTGTCGTCGATGAGGTCATGGCTGAACTCCAGGAGGAACGCGCCGCGGTGGCGACGGCCGGGCAGCCGACGGACTACCTGGACCCCCTGGACCGCGGCGTGCAGAGGAGCCGGTCGCTGGACGACCTGATGGAGACGCTGCGCCGGAAGAAGGCCACGCAGGCCCTCGCCTCGTTCATTGAGGCGCGCCATGCCGACACCGGGTATGCCGTGCTGGCGGCGGACGCGCAGGAGCGCATTCAGATCCGTGGGCAGGGCATCCCGTCCCGCTGGCAGGCGTCGGCGTCGCTGGACATGATGCGCGGCGAGACGCGCTCGTTCCAGATGGTGCTCCTGCCGCGGCCGGGCATGGAATTGCGGAAGGTGCACGTCGTCCTGCCCGACCTCATCGCCGCCGGCGGCGAACGCATCGCGTCCGGTCGGCTGACGTTGGAGGTCGTCGGGTATGTCCATCTGCCCGGCTCGGCCTACATGACGGCGTTTGGCGCCCCGGCCGGGTGGTACCCGGACCCGGTCCTGGAGTGGCCGGGCGCGGTGGATGTCGTGGCGCCCCGGGAGGTCCAGCCGCTCCTGGTTACGGTGTCCGTTCCTCGCGATCACGCCCCGGGGGTCTATGCCGGGACGATCCTCGTGCAACCGGAAGGAGCTGCGGCGTTCGAGCTGCCGCTCTCCGTGCGCGTGCGCTCGATCGCAGCACCGCCCGGCGCACGGCTGCCCCACCTGCTGGGCATTGGTCAGAAGGAGAACCCGCAAACCGGAAAGACGGACCGCGATCCCGAGTTCTTCCTCTCGTACCGGCTCAACCCGAACTACCACGGGCTGGGCAATATCTACGACCGGCGTCAGGGCATCTATGACCAGACGGCGAACACCCCCCTCGATATCACCACGCTGAAGCGCTACGTGGATGCCGGCATGAACCGCTTCAACCTCGTCGAGATTATGCACCGCCAGGTCGAGGCGGCGTGCGAGGGCGGTGAGGAAGGCGTGCAGCGCTACCTCGACCGCATCTTCTCGATGTATACCGACGACTATATGGCAGCGCTGGTCGCCGCCGGGCTGGCGGACAAGGCGGTCTTCTACGGCCTGGACGAATACCCGCTCAAGGGCGATGCGCACGCGAGAGAGCGCGAGCGACTGACCCGCGTGTTCGGCGCCCTGCGCGAACGCTACGGCAAGTACGGCGTGAAGGTCGCCACCACCGCCGATGACTGGGTCGCGGACGGGGCGCTGGACCTGCCCGTGGATATATGGATTCCGAATGCGTCGAGGGAGGGCGTTACCGACAACGGCCTGGCCCGCATGGCCAGAGAGGAGAAGAACGCCGAGATCTGGTGGTACACGATCGCCTGGGAAATCTGGTCGCCGCCGGCCTTCTCCCGGGCCATCCCCTGGGCCACTTTCGGGCAGGGCTTTGGCGGTTGGCTGTACTACAACCTGAATGGCCCGTGGCAACCCGAAGGGCAGACCCTCGGCAAGGACCCCCTCACCGACTGGCAGGCGGTCTCCACGGGCGCTTTCGCCCGGCATGGCTCAGGCTCGCTGGTCTACCACGACGCCGACCACCGTATGCGCCCCTCGCTGCGCTTGGTGAATATCCGGGAGGGGATGTTCGACTATGACCTCCTGGCCATGCTTGCCGATGACGTGGCGCGGCTCGACCGCCGCCGGGCGGCGCTGACATTTGCGCAGCGGGCGGATCTCGAGCGCGCCCGCGATATCGCCCAGGCCCGAAACTGGCAGGCCATGATCTGGCCGACCATCGCGGTCTCGGTTGGGCAGTTGCCGCCCGGATGGGCGCTTCAGGAGAACGCGGCGGAACTGGCCGCCAGTGCCATGGACGCCGTACGGACGCAGAGCCTGGACCTGCTCGAGAGACTCCAGAACATCCAGTGACCGCACCACCAGGGGACCCAAGGATACGGAGAAGACACCATGCAGTACCGACGCAGATTCCGCTCAGCGGGACATGCCGATGACCGCCGCGTCCTTTCCCAGCCGCCGGTCGATGGGTCGAAGCCTGGATGCCGGCGGGGAAAGGGCTCTCAGCCCTTCACGCTGATAGAGCTGCTCGTCGTGATCGCGATCATCGCCATCCTTGCGTCGTTCCTGCTGCCGGCACTGCAGACAGCCAGAGCCCGGGCTCAGAGCATCGCGTGTGTCAACAAGCTGAAGCAGATCGGCCTGGCCAGCATCATGTATGCCTCCGACAATGACGGCTACCTGTTCGACGGCATCATGGTTGCCCCGCGGTGGTACCAGGCGACTTACCTGACCCAGTACCTCTCGAACCAGGTCTGGTATGAAGGCCAGGACTTCCAGTGTCCGACCGAGCCCACCAGCACTCCCGTTTCCTACAGCCTGACGTACGGCTACAACTGCTACTGCCGCAACCGTAAGGCAGAAACGGCGCAGAAGCCGTCGCAGACGCTGGTCTTTTGCGATACAGCCGGCTCCAACAACTGGTGGGTCCCTGGGACGGGTGTGGTCATACCGAGGACCGACTTCCGGCATGTGGGGCGGGTCTGCAATGTCATCCTCCTGGACGGCCACGTTCAGGGCGCCAAGGCGCCCCTGGGGCCGTGGTCCAACTCGATCAGTGGCGACGGGTTCATGTACAGCTCCTGGTGAAGGACGACGGGACGGCGCCGGACGGACGTCGGAGACCTGCGCTGCCGTGACCCATGCGCGGCAGACCCGGCTCAGACGCCACGGGGCCCGAGGGTGCGCCCGCCGTCGATCAGGTAGTCGGCGCCGGTGATGAACGACGCGTCGTCCGAGACCATGAACTCGATCAGGCAGGCCATCTCGTCGGCGGTGCCCTTACGCCCGAGGAAGGTCCCCTGGGTGGCCGGCGGGGGAGTCTCAGTGGTGATCAGGCCGGGCGAGACGCAGTTGACGTTGATGCCGTAAGGCCCGAGTTCCATGGCCAGCGACTTGGTGAACGCGACCAGGGCGCCCTTGCTGGCCGAGTAGACCGCCAGCTTCGGTATTCCGCAGGTCGCCGCGACGGAGGCGACGTTGACGATCTTGCCGTACCGCCGCGACACCATGTGATCGAGCAACGCGTGGGTGACGTAGAGGGTCCCCTTCAGGTTCAGGTCGAGGATCCACTCCCAGTCCTCGTTTGGGGTGTCCTTGAAGGGCGCCGCCTTGTGCCAGCCGGATCCGGCGTTGTTGACCAGGATGTCGACATGCCCAAACTCTGCCAGGATGCGGCCCACGGCCGCCTCGACGGCGCGGCTGTCCGTGATGTCCACGACGAACGCTGTGGCGTCGCCGCCGGCGGCGACAATCGCCGCCCTGACCTGCTCCAGGGCCTCCCGGTCGACGTCGACCAGGGCGATCCTCACGCCCGACCTGGCCAGCCGTGTCGCCGTGGCTCTGCCGAGCCCCCTGGCGGCACCGGTGATGATCGCTGTCCTGCCCTGCGTGGTCATGGCCTGACTCCCTTGAATCCCTCGGCCGCATCCATACGCGGCCGGCGGGTCGTGATGTGACACCCCTGCCGGGAACGATAACGAGCTGCCTGTCCCGGTGCAAGGGCGGAGCGCGGGCGCAGAATGCACGACCGGTACAGCGGCCGAGAAAGGGACACCAGGGACACCAGGGACACCAGGGACACCAGGGACACCAGGGACACCAGGGACACCAGGGACTGCCGCGGCCCCCAACCTGGAGTCCCTTGTGTCGCTTGTGTCCCTTCCCGGCCGGCTCGGGACCCAGGGCCTGGGGCACCCGGGACAGTGCCCCCCTGGGCGCGCCGAGCGTCGGCTCGGCTCTCTTCCGGGCGCCGTTGCCCCGGCGCCCGCCGTCCTATAGTCCCGTAGTCCTGTAGTCCTGTAGTCCCGCCCTCTCCAGCCGGGCTTGTCTTGCGGGAGGCTTGGGGCATCTTTCTGGGCGGGCGGGGGATGGCGCGGAGGCGCCGGGTTCGTCGGCGGGTCCGGGGTTGCGGCGATGGCGACTGCGGGGGACACGATGAGCGACGTGGCGGGCTATGGCGAGTTCGACGGGCGCTGGGCGGCGAATGCGCGTCTGGCGTGGGACACCCTTGCCATGCGGCCGACCCGCGGGCTCTGTGTCGGTGGCTTCGGCATTAACGACATGCAGTGGTCGCATCTGGAGGACTTCTCCGGCAATCCCCGCGGCAGCTACGAGCGCGAGCCGGCGCGTGTCTACCGCGAATTCCAGCTCGCGGCGGGGGTGTGCTTCATCGACCAGTGGATACCCGAGAACCCGCTGAGCATGCGGGGCCAGGAGCAGGGCTACGACGACAGCACGCGCCTGGGCGCCACCACCGGCGGCGGCACGGTCGTCCGCGATGGCATCGCGATCGAGTCGCCGGAGGCGGTCGTGCAGCACCTCGAGCAGGTCGTCTTTCCGCGGCTGACGCAGGAGAAGGGGGCGCTGGCGGCGCGTGCCGACGAGGAGGTCCGCCGGCGCATCGAGCGCGAGGTCGCGGTGCAGCGGCTCTTCGGGATGGACCTCCTGAAGGGGCCCTACGAGGGTTTCCAGGGCAAGCCCTGTCTGCTCTACAGCTTCTACGGCTATGCCAACTACTTCATGGCGTACGCCCTCTACCCGGAGGTAATCGAGCGCAGCTTCCGTCTGCAGGCCGACCGTGCCGAAGTCGAGAATCGGATCGCGGCGCGGGCGATTGTCGAGGGCGGCCTGCCGAGGATGGTGCGGCTCGACCACGACATGGCCGACTCGCGGGGGACGCTGGTCGACATTCGGACGCTCGACGCGCTCTGGTTTCCGCACTTCGCCCGGGCCATACGGCCGCTGCTCGAGGCCGGCGTGCGCCTGATCTGGCACTGCGACGGCAACCTCATGGCGATGGTGCCGCGGCTGATCGAGTGCGGCATCGGCGGTTTCCAGGGCTTCCAGTATGAGGACGGCATGGACTACGAGCGCATCTGCCGCATGACGACCCGCGACGGCGATGGGCTGTTCATCATCGGCGGGGTCTCGGTGACGCGGACGCTGCCCTACGGCACGCCGGCTGCGGTGCGCCGCGAGATCGACTGGCTCGTGGAGAAAGGCCCGCCCGTGGGACTCATGCTGGGCTGCTCGAGCTCGATCGCGCCCGGGGTGCCGCGAGAGAACATCGAGGCGATGATCGAGGGCTTCCGCCATTACCGCGAACGTGGCCGCGGCTGAGGGAAGGCGAGGGGAGGATCAGACGGATCAGACGGATCAGACGGATCAGACGGATCAGTCAGATCAGTCCGCGACAGCCCCCAACGCCGGGTCCACGATCCCCGACCCCCGGCCCGGGAGCCCCGACCTCCAGGGTCGCGGGCCGAGTCCGCGCCAGGCCGGTCGGCGCCCGGCCGTATCCCGCGCCCGCGGGCTGGACAGTCCCGGCGGGCGCGGCTAACCTAATCCCGCGACGGCGCAACGGCCGGCGCCCGGGAGGTTCACGGCCAGCGCCGCGGAGCTGCGTGACGCGCGCCGGGGCGACTGGGCTGCAGCCGGTGCGGTGTCCGGGCGCGCGTCCGGCCGGCAGAAGGAACGAGGCCGCATGGCCGACCTTACCATCCACTTCGGTGACAACCTGCCGGTGCTGCGGGGGCTCCCAGAAGCCTCTGTCGACCTCATCTATGTCGATCCGCCCTTCAACACCGGCAAGGCCCAGAAGCGGACGCGTCTGGTGACGGTGCAGGACGACCACGGCGACCGGACCGGCTTCCACGGCCGGCGCTACCGGACCACGCGGCTGGACACACGCGCCTACGATGACGTCTTCGAGGACTACCTCGCCTTCCTGGAGCCCCGTCTGGCGGAGGCGCGGCGCGTGCTTCGGGCCGACGGCAGCCTCTTCGTTCACCTCGACTGCCGTGAGGTCCACTATGTGAAGGTCCTCCTCGATGGCCTCTTCGGACGGGCGTCCTTCATCAACGAGATCATCTGGGCCTACGACTACGGGGCGCGCTCGAAGAGCCGATGGCCGGCCAAGCATGACACCATCCTCTGGTACGCGAAGGACCCGCGCGACTATCACTTCGACCTCGAGGCGTGCGACCGCATCCCGTACCTGGCGCCGCGGCTGGTGGGGCCCGAGAAGGCGGCCCGCGGCAAGACGCCGACCGATGTCTGGTGGCACACCATCGTCAGCCCCACCGGTCGGGAGAAGACCGGCTACCCGACCCAGAAGCCGCGCGGTATCCTCGACCGCATCGTGAAGGTGCACTCGCGGCCGGGCGACCTCCTCCTCGATTTCTTCGCCGGCAGCGGCTCGTTCGGCGCCGCGGCCGTGGCGCATGGGCGGCGTTGCATCCTTGTCGATAATCACGACGAGGCCCTGCGCGTCATGGAGCGCCGTTTTGCGGATCTCGCGGTGGCGTGGGTAGGCTGGCCGGCGGGGCCGGCGGCGGGCCGGAACGGCGCCGGCGCCGGTGCGGATGGCGATGGCATGGAGAGCACACGATGAACGAACGCAGGGTCCGAGTCGGCATTGTCGGTCTGGGCCACAACGGCCTGGCTCATCTGCGGGCGCACCTCGGCCTGGGCCTCTCGGAGGTGGTCGCGCTCTGCGACCGCAACCCCGCGGTCCTCGAGAAGGCCGGTCGTGAGTTCGGCATCCGCCGGCTCTACACCGACGACGCGATCTACGCCGACCCGGCGGTCGAGGCCATCAGCATCCACACCGGCGATGCCGACCACGTGGAGCCCTTTCTGAAGGCGCTCCAGGCCGGCCGGCACATCCTGATTGAGAAGCCCCTGGCGAACTCCGAGGACGACGTCTGCCGCATGGTCGCCGCGGCGCAGGCCGCGCCGCCGAGCCTGAAGATCCAGGTCGGCTACATCCTGCGCTTCAACCCGGTGTACGTCGAGATCCGCCGGCTGGCGACCACCGGCGCGCTGGGGCAGATCTACTACATGGAGGGGGACTACATCCACAACCTCCTCTACCAGGCTAAGCAGACCGACCCGCTGACGGGGCGGAACTGGTACCTCGAGAACGAGATACCCCTGGTCGGCGGTGCCAGTCACCCGCTCGACCTGCTGCGCTGGATCTCCGGCAAGGAGGTCCGCCGCGTCATGGGCATCAGCAACCACGTCGCCTTCCCGGCGATGACCCACGACGACTGCCAGGTATGCCTGTTCGAGTTCGAGGATGGCACGATTGCC
>JAGVUW010000324.1 GCA_019136035.1 Verrucomicrobiota bacterium
CGTCGGCGAGGATGTGGAATAAGGTCGCGTCGGCCACGGTGTCGCAGGCCCGGAAGGAATCTGAAACATGCCCGCGGAAATGGACGCCGAAATCAGTGCCCTGTGGCACCTCCTGCTGGATGCCGGCAAGGCCACCGAGGAGCAGCTCGAGGAGGTCTATGAGGAGCACGACCGCACCGGTCGGTCCTTCACGACCGTCCTCTACAACTACGACATCATCACCGAGGATGACCTCCTGAAGATGGTGGCCGAGAACCTCGGCACCGACTTCGTGGTCCTCAAGCCGGGCGAGATCGGTGAGGAAATCCGCGAGCGGATCAAGCCCGAAGTGGCCCGTATGTACAGCGTCGTGCCGGTGCGCGAAGAGGACGGCGTCCTCCTCGTCGCCGCCCTCGAGCCGATGAACTACCGCATGATCGACGAGCTGCACTTCCTGGTCGGCCAGGAGTGCCGCGTCCTGGTCGCCCGGCCGGATCGAGGAGGCCATCGACCAGTTCTACCCCGAGGGCTCCGGCACCATCCAGGACGTCCTCGGCGAACTCGCCCAGAGCCACAGCGGCGAGGTCCTCGACCTCAACGACGTCGAGTCGCTCGAGGCCGCCGCCAACGAGGCGCCCATCGTGCGCTTCGTGAATATCATCCTCTCCCAGGCCATCAAAGACCAGGCCAGCGATATCCACTTCGAGCCCTTCGCGGATGAGTTCCGCATCCGCTACCGCATCGACGGCGCCCTCTATGAGATGGCGCCGCCGCCGAAGCACCTGGCCGTGCCCGTGATCAGCCGTATCAAGGTCATGAGCAACCTCAATATCGCCGAGCGCCGCATGCCGCAGGACGGCCGTATCGAACGGCGCATCAACGGCCGCCAGGTCGACCTGCGCGTCTCCAGCCTGCCCACCCGCTACGGCGAGAGCGTCGTGCTGCGCGTCCTCGACCGCAGCGTCGTCGAACTCGACCTCGATCGCCTCGGCATGGACGCCGACCTCGTCCACCGCGTGCGCCGTATCATCCAGCGGCCCAATGGCATCTTCCTGGTCACCGGCCCGACCGGCAGCGGCAAGACCACCACCCTCTACGCCGGCCTCAAGGAAATCAATAACGTCGAGGATAAGCTCCTCACCGCCGAAGACCCCGTCGAGTACGACCTCGAGGGCATCATGCAGCTTCAGGTCCGCGAGTCGGTCAACATGACCTTCGGACGCGCCCTGCGCGCCTTCCTGCGGCAGGACCCCGACCGCATCATGGTGGGCGAGATCCGTGACGTCGATACCGCCAGCATGGCCATCCAGGCCTCCCTGACCGGCCACCTGGTGATGAGCACCCTGCATACCAACGACGCCGCCGGCGCCGTGACCCGCCTGATCGACATGGGCATCGAGCCCTTCCTGATCAGCTCAACCCTGGTCGGTGTGCTGGCGCAGCGGCTCATCCGCCGGGTGTGCAACGCCTGCAAGACCGAATACGAGGCGGAGGACAAGGAGCTCGAGCAGATGGGCATCACCCGCGAGCAGCTCGGCGGGCGCAAGCTCTGCCGCGGCCGCGGCTGTGAGATGTGCAACAACACCGGCTACCGCGGCCGTATCGGCATCTTCGAACTGCTCCGCGTCACCAGCGATATCCAGAGCATGATCAACAAGCGCGTGCCCACGCAGGCCATCCGCGACCGTGCCATCGAGCAGGGCATGCGGACCATGCGCGCCGACGGCATGATCGCCGCCATGAACGGCATCACCACCGTCGATGAGGTGATGCGCTTCACCTCCTTTGCATAAGCGCCCAGCAAGGGTACACTACGCCCCGGGGCCTGCTTCGCCGCGCCCCGCCGGTGTCCGGGCCGTGCCGACGGCCCGCCCGACGCGGCCAGGGCCGCACCGTCGCTCCGACGACGAGCCCTCACGTCAGCCTTAAGGAGCCGTGCTATGTCAGCGGTCGAGATGGCCGATCTTCTGGCGCTCGTTCTCGATGAGGGCGCCAGCGACCTTCACCTCCGTGTGGAATCGCCGCCGGTGCTGCGTATCCACGGCGCCATGACGCCCCTGGATACCGAGGCGCTCAAGCCTGACGACACCGAGCGCCTGATGAAGGCTATCACCTCCGAGGTCAACCAGCAGCGCCTCCAGGAAGACGGCACCGTCGACTTCGGCTTCGCCTTCGGCACCCAGGCGCGCTTCCGCGTCAGCGTCTTCAAGCAGAAGGGCACCATCGGCCTGGTGCTGCGGACGATCTCCAACAACCTCCTCTCGCTCGACCAGATCGGCCTGCCGCCCGCCATCAAGGACATCCTCTTCCGGCCGCGCGGACTGGTCCTGGTCACCGGCCCGACCGGCAGCGGCAAGTCGACCACGCTCGCCAGCATGATCGACGTCATCAACCGCGAGAAGGATGACCACATCATCACCATCGAGGACCCGATCGAGTTCTACCACACCCACAAGCACAGCCTGATCACGCAGCGCGAGGTC
>JAGVUW010000650.1 GCA_019136035.1 Verrucomicrobiota bacterium
ATCGAGACGGACATGCTGCACGCCTCGATCGCCTTCGTGCGCTCCTACAAGGAGTACTACAGCAACATGTCGCCGGTCATCTACCAGAGCCTGGTGGTCTACGGCCGCGTGCTGAACCGCCCGGACTACGTCCACGACGGCATCCGCCGCACCGAGGAACTCCTGCGCCGGCAGTTCTTCGTCGACGGCATGTGGATGGAGGGCTCGCACTCCTACCACCAGCAGGCCATCGGGCTCCTGCAGGGCGTCTTCCAGGCCGCCAAGGGCTACTCCGACCCGGTCGACGTCACACCGGAGGGCGGCGGGCCGCGGCTCGTGGATCTCGACATGCAGCGCGATCTGCCCTTCGTCCGCAAGGCGACCCAGGCGGCCGCGGCCCTCGCCTTCCCCGACGGCCGGGTGGTGGCCGTCCATGACACCTGGCCCGGCCGCGGCCAGAAGCCGACGGCGCGCAACGAGGCGCTGCTCCTGCCCGGCATGCGTCACGCCCGCCTGGCCCGCGGCGAGGCCGAGGCAGCCATGCAGGCGCACCTGCACTTCGGCGGCGGCCACGGCCACCAGCACGGCGATCACCTTAACCTCATCCTCTGGGCACAGGGCCGCGAGCTGCTCAACGACATCGGCTACACCCACACCGCCTGGCGCGCCTGGGTGGTGCGTTCGCTGGCCCACAACACCGTCGTCATCGACCAGACCAACCAGCACACCGCCGGCATCGGCGGGAATGTCACGCTGTTCGCGCCGCTCACGGCCGACCTCCAGGCCGTCGAGGCGCAGTCGCTCGTCGCCTACCCCGGCCGCGCCAGCGAGTACCGACGGCGCCTGCTGCTGGTCGGCGTCGGGCCGGCCGATGCCTACCTCGTCGATGTCTTCCGCGTCGCCGGCGGCAGCCGCCACGACTGGGTCCTGCATGGCTCCGCCGACCTCCCCCAGGAGGTCACCCTGAGCCTGCCCACCACGCCGGTGCCCGGCAACCTCATCGGCACCGACGCCGTGGTCGAACTGCCGCGCTCAGAGTCGTCCCGCGGCACCTTCCCCCCCGGCCTCGACGCGGCCTACGCCTTCCCGAAAGACCTCGAGGCAGCGACGACCCCGGAGGCCTGGTCGGCGACCTTCGCCTTCACCGACGGGCCCGGCCCGCACCTCCGGGTCGATGTGCTCGGCCAGCCCGGCACCCAGGTCTGCCGGATGCGCTCGCCATCCATCCGCAATGCCGGCGAGAACGACGCGGAGCTCCCGAAGCACGCCATGCCGAGTCTCATGGCGCGGCGCGTCGCCGCGGCGGGCCCCCTCGAATCCGCCTTCGTCGCCGTGCATCAGCCCTACGCCGAGCGCCCCATCCTGCGCTCAGTACGCTCGCTCCTGCCGCCGGGCGGCGCGGCGGCGCCGGTGGGGCTGCGCCTCGAACACGACGCCGGGGTCGACGTCATCCTCTCGGCGCCGGCGCGGCCGGCCGCGCCGCTCGCGGTCGCGGTCGACGGCCTGCGCCTCGAGTGCGATGGCCGCCTCGGCTTCGTCCGCCTGGTCAACGGCATCGCGGTCCGCGCCGTCCTCATCGGCGGCACGCGCCTGAGCGGCCCCGGCGTCGCCCTGACGTCACCCGCGCCCGCCCTCACGGCCCCGATCGCCGCCATGCGCCGTGATGCCAATACCGGCGCCTTCGCCATCGTCCTGGAGGGACCGCTGACGCTGCCGCCCTGGCAGCCCGGCGTGGCCGGTATCGTCACCCACGGCGACGGCAGCACCCACGGCTGCATCGTCAAGGACGTCACCACCGAGGGCGACCGGGTCGTCGTCCACCTCGCCGACGACCCCGGCTTCGACCTCGATGCCGAGGGCAACACCACCTGGCTGTACTTCCACCCCGAGGAGCGCACCGCCGGCCGCCCGAGCTTCAGCCTCGAGGCCGTCGTGCTCCACGCGGCGACGCCGTAGGGCGTCCGGCACGGCTCGTCGAGACGATCGCAGCGTGGCAATGCCGACGCCGACCCGGCTCGTGGACGCGTCCGCGTCTGTGGACACTCGCCCTTCTATGTGGGCCGTCAAGGTGCTGCGCTGCTTTTCTGTTCTCTTGCCTTCCCTGCTCCTCAGTCTGAAGGCTCCC
>JAGVUW010000803.1 GCA_019136035.1 Verrucomicrobiota bacterium
CATCATGGTCTGTCCGCCCATCATGCCGCAGGCGTAGAGGCCGTCCTCGACGCCGGCGAAGAGCGCCTCGCGGGTCAGGGGCCCGGGCTCGATGGCGGTGTTGGTCATGCGCACGATGGGGACGTGCCCGCGGCCGATGGCGCGGGCGTTGCCGGTGGGCGCCTCGCCCATCTTGGCGGCGGTCTCGAGGGAGTGCAGGTGGCCCGCCAGGACGCCGCCGCGGATGAGGTCGGTGCGCTGCGTCGGAGTGCCCTCGTCGTCGAACGCCTGGGTACCGACGAGGCGGCCGAGGCGGCCGTCGTCGACGATGCTCAGTTCCTTCACGCCCATGGGCCGGCCGATGGCCATCAGATCGCGCATCTTCGGGTTCTCGTAGAGGAAGTCGGCCTCGCTGAGATGCCCGAAGGCCTCATGAGCGAAGACCCCGGCGAAGTCCTGTCGCAGGACGACCGTGGTCCGCCCGCCGGCGGCCTGGGGGGCACGCAGGAGGGCCGCGGCGCGCTCGGCGACCTCGCGGGCCACCGCCTCGCGCGAACGCACCACCGCGAAGTCGACCGCCGAGGAGTAGCTCTCGCTGGCACGCTGGACCTGGCCATCGGCGCCGGCCACCGCCGCGAGGTAGAGCACCACGCGCGGGCGCTCCTCGGTGAAGCAGACGCCGCGGCTCGAGGCGAAATGCACCGTCCGAAAGTGCTCCGAGTAGCTGACCATGCTGCTCTGGATCGCCGGATCGGCCTTGAGGATGATGTCGTTGTAGGCCGTGATCAGAGCCAGCTTCTCGTCGAAACTCACCCCGCGGAAGTCCTCCCGCAGGACGGCCTCGACCCGGTGCTGACCGGGCGCCGCGCCCTCCGCCAGGCGGGTGCGGTCCTGCGCCACCACCGCCGCGTTGGCGCAGGCCTCGGCGACATGGCCATCAAGGTCCTCCAGGGTGTCGAAGACGCTCTGGCCCCAGCCGCCACGGACACAGGCGCGCACCACGCCCCCCTGGAAGAGGCTCGAGCCGACATCCTCGAGTTCGCGGCCGCGGTAGGCAATGGCCTGGCGGTCGCTGGTCTCGAAGCGGATGTCGGCGTAGTCGGCGCGGGCCTTGCCCACAGCGCCCAGAAGCCTGTCGTTCATCGAGGCGGTGCCTCCGGCTGCAGCAGCGGGCCCCACGGCCCGGTCCCCGGCGCACGAGCGCCGGACAGAACACCACGAAACATCGCTCGCCACGTCTGCTGGAGCGCGAGTGTCCACAGACGCGAACGCGTCCACGAGCCGCAACGGCGGCAACAGCACCGCACCCCGGTCGATCGATCGCACCATGCGCTGGAGCGCGAGTGTCCACAGACGCGAACGCGTCCACGAGCCGCAACGGCGGCAACAGCACCGCACCCCGGTCGCTCACACGAGACGATGGGACAAGGTGCCACCACGGCGCCTGAAGTCAATGCCGGGACCGGCCTTTTCCAGGCCGCCGCGGCTCACAGGTCGCCGGTGGCGCTCCCGGAGGGCTCGACCGGTATGGCGATGGTACCGCCACCCATCGGCAGCCGCGGCGGCGGGGCGTCCTGCAGATAGAGACCGGAGAAGTGCTTGCGGAGGTACGCCTCCAGGGTCACCACGGTCGGCCCGTAGCCCTGATGGTAGATGCAGTACTCCAGCTCGTAGGCGAGCCGGTCGCTGGCCGGGTAGCGCTGCTCGGGGTCGCGCTGCAGCATGCGCTCGAGGATGGCGCGGACCGGCGCGCTGATGCCCGGGTCGAGGGCCTCCCAGTCGACCCAGCCGGCGCGGGCCGCCTCGCCTCGAAGAGGACCAGCCCGAGCGAGTAGATGTCCGAGCGGCCGTCGACCTGACCCGAGGTCGCCTGCTCAGGCGACATGTACGAGCGTTTGCCACCGCGCGTCGCCACCGCCTGCGTGGCGGCCTTGGCAATGCCAAAATCGCCGAGCTTCGGCAGGCCCTCGGTCGTGATCAGGATGTTGTTCGGACAGACATCGCGATGGACGATGTTCAGCGGCAGGCCGGAACGCCCGACGCGGGTGTGGGCGTAGGCCAGGCCGCGGGCAATGCGGCTGACAATGAAGACCGCCAGCTCCTCCGGGACGCGCGTGTGCGTGGCGGCGGTGAGGCGGATGAACTCGGCCAGGGTCAGGCCGCTGATGTACTCCATGACGATGTAGTAGCCATGCCGCTTGGAGAAGCCGAACTGGTAGATCTGGACGATGTTCTCGTGGACCAGATCGGCGACCAGCTTGGCCTCCTGGATGAAGAGGTCGACGAAGCGCTGGTCTGCACTGAACTCCGGCAGGATGGTCTTGATGGCAACGCGCTTCTCGAAGCCGGCAGCGCCGACCTGGCGGGCCTCGTAGACCGAGCCCATGCCGCCGGCCGCAATGGTGCGGACGACGCGGAAGACGACGTTGTCTTCGAGGGTCTTGAGCATGGCACCGCGAACTCCTCGCCCCCGGCGCGATGGGACCGTCGGCACTCCCGACCGTCGCGACCGCGCGGTCGCGACGGTCGCGGCCCGAGCGCCGGGGTGCCGTCCCCCGCCGGCGCTCGGGGTCAGAGTCCGCCCCCGGCCGCCGTCAGGCCAGGCGCACGCGGGCGCCGTCGCGGCGGGCGCTGCGGATCTCGGCACGCACCACGCGCACCGTGTCGCGGGCGCTCTCGGGGGTGACGATCTGCAGCGGGCGACCCTTGCGGATGCAGTCGAAGAAGTAGACCTGCTCGAGGAAGTAGCCGCTGGCCGACGAGATGTTCAGGCCGCTCTGGATCTCGCCGAGCGGCTGGGGCAGCTCGGGAGTCTCCGGCTCGCCGCCGGTGTACAGCTTCAGGGTCGGCGCCTGCCGGTTGCTGTACTCGATGACCGCCTTCTCGAAGACAGCACGGTAGCTCATGGTGAAGGGGAAGTGCGCCGGGCAGTCGGCACTGCCCTCGGCCGAGACCGCCAGATCGCGGCCATGGTAGAGGTAGCGCGTGAACGAGTGGATGATACCGCCGTCGGTGCGCGCGTCCTTCTCGACGCCGAAGGACTGCACCGCGTCGGGCAGGCCCAGCAGCCAGAGGGTCAGGTCGGTGTCGTGGATGTGGCGGTCGAAGATCTGCATGCCGCCGCGCTGTTCATCGAGGAACCAGCGCTCGAAGCCGATGGAGACGCCGCCGACGCGGGTCATGCTCAGGCTCTGCAAAGCGCCGAAACGGCCCGAATCGATGGCCTGCTTGAGGTAGGAGTACTCGGGCCAGAAGCGCAGGACCTGGCCGACCGCCAGGTGGCGGCCCTGCCGACGCGCCGCCGCGATCATGGCGTCGCACTCGCGCGCCGTCAGGCCCATCGGCTTCTCTGCGCTCCGGCGTTCAGAGCCCGGATGCTCAGGGGCGCGTGGAGGTACGTCGGCGCACAGACGAAGATGACGTCGGCCACGCCGGCGTCGATCAGCGCCTCGCCACTGTCGTACGTCGCCACGCCGAGGTCCTTGCTGGCTCGGGCGCGAAGCTCCTCCTGAACATCGGCCACCGCCACCAGCGTGATGCCGTCGTGCTTGCCGACCAACTGGGCGTGCATCCGACCCATGTTGCCGTAGCCGCAAAGTCCGACCTTCATGCCACCAGACCTCCATCTCAGCACAGGATTGGCCGCAGCGGCCGCGGGAGAGGCCCCGCCGACGTGCGGTGCTGACCCTAGGATAGTCGCCGGCCACACGAAAACAAGAGGCCGCCGCCGGCGGACAGGGCTGATCGAAAACCGCGTCAGCCCTCACCCGGCCACCCTGGAGGGGTGTAAGATCGTAGCCGGGGGTCGCGCGAAAGCACGACCCCCGGAAACGCGAACCCACGAACTACGCACCCTGAAGGGGGTGCCAGAAACGGACTTCCAGACAGCCCTCGCGAGCGAACCCGCCCGGGCGCCAGGCTACAGCGGAGTCTCCGGCGTCGTGCGCCAAATGTGGCCAGGCGAAACATCGCTCGCCACCGGTGTGGAACGCGAGTGTCCACAGACGCGTACGCGTCCACGAGCCGCGATGGCATCGACAGCACCACGACGCGATGTCTCCTACGAGCCAGATCCCCGACGCGCGAAGGCCGGCTGGAGGTGTCATGCGCATCCTTGCGCATGTCCCGGCGCCCAGGCGCCGGGAAGAACACGGCGAAACACCGCTCGCCGCGCCTCCCCGCAGGCCGCCGTCCTGGCGCCCTGAAAGGGCATCATTCATCAGTCCAGGGCAACGCCCCGGGAAATCAGGCTCTTCCGGCAACTGCGTACTCCAAGGGGGTCCATCTCGCCTGCGCGGTCCTGGCCTTCAGTGACCAGGCAAGTACTGCGTCGCTGGCCATGCCGGAATCCCGGACGCATCGCGTGTCTCCGGAGCCCTTTCATGGGCGGGTACATAGACCCGGATGGCTATGCGAACAAGAGTGCTAACGCCCCCTCGGCGTTGGGGATACGGAACCCGCAGTCGTCGGCGCCAGCGGATGAGATGCCGGCCCGGCCGGGCGGTCCAGTTCCCGGGATCAGCTCAGAGAGGCGCACGAGCCAGCGCCGCCGGTGTGGACAGCTAGCGTGCAAAGAGGGAGACGAGCACATGCAGAACCGTGCAGAGAAGAAGGAACCACCAGAGTGCTCGGAACAGGCGTGCAGACCAGGATCTGCCCGCAATCCAGATGCCGAACCGAAGCCTGTTTCGTTCTTTCGTCTCAGCCGGAACGTGATATCTGTAGACCATGAGCAAGGACAGGGGCACAGCACAGAGCGCCAAAAAGACAACCACGGTCGATGAGTCCATTCGGGCACCCTTCCCGGTTCAGTTCCCGCCGCCTTGGATCACCGAATCGGCCTCGGAGTCAGTCCGGATAATTGCGTTTAGCGCCGGCTGAGAGACTCCAAAGGATCGACCCGAAGCCGCTGATGAATGCAAATACAAAGACTGAGGCTAATCCACTACTCACTTCATACCAGTCGGCCAATGCTCAGCGACCGCATTGCACTTGGAGAGCATCGACTCGATTTCAGAACCCGGAACGGCCGATCGGGATCTCCCACTGTAGAAGAGCACGGGGAAAGACTTCCCGCCGGGACCGGGCAAGGTGTCCCAGAGCAAAGGCACAGCATCAGGGTCCGAGCCATCAGGCAGTGCCACTGTTCTGGCGTAGGTGTGCCCGGAGGGGAGAACCGCAGGGAAAGGGTTTGGGGCCTCAATGCCTGTGGCGGGCGGCTTGGAAGTGGGCCAAAATGGTCGGTGTGAGTGGCCCCGGCGGGCGGGGTTGTCGGCCTGTGTCGGCCCCGGGGGCGGATAGGGTTGCGGCGACACTGC
>JAGVUW010000018.1 GCA_019136035.1 Verrucomicrobiota bacterium
CCGCACGCCCTGCTGTCTGAGTTTCACGCAGCCGGCCCTGGCGGCCATGACCGCCTGGTATGGCGGCACCGGCTTCCTGGGCCTGATCGACAACGCCCTCGAGCTGGTCGGGCCGGGGCCGGGGCCGCGTCAGGGCTGGCTGAGTCCGACTGTCTGGCAGGACGACTTCGGGGTGCACTGGGACCGCTCCACCGACCCCGACATCGGCGTGGTGTGCAACTGCCTCCTTCCCGAGCGCACTCTGGACCGCCTCGAGCTGCCCGACCCGCACGACCCGTCGCGGTTCACGGCGCTGGCGGCGGCCGGCGCTGCCGGCCGCGAGCGCTTCGTGTCCTTCGCCATCGGCTTCTCGCTGTTCGAGCGGGCCTGGACCCTGCGCGGTTTCGAGAATCTCCTCCTGGACATGGCCGAGGCCCCCGAGTTCGTCGAGGACCTCCTCGATGTGATCTGCGACTACAACCTGGCCCTCATCGAGCAGGCCGTGCGGCACGACATCGACGCGGTTCACTTCGGCGACGACTGGGGCTCGCAACTGGGCCTCCTTATGGGGCCGCGCCTCTGGGAGCGCCTGCTCATGCCGCGGCTGGCGCGGCAGTACGCGGCTGCCAAGCGCGCCGGGAAGTTCGTCACCATCCACTCCTGCGGCAAGGTCCAGGCGGTCTTCCCGCGGCTGATCGAGATCGGCGTGGACTGCTTCAATCCCTTCCAGCCCGAGGTCATGGACCCGTACGAGATGAAACGGCTCTATGGCGACCGCCTCAGCTTCTGGGGTGGCATCAGCACGCAGGAACTCCTGCCGAGCGGCACTCCGGCGGAGGTCCGCCGCGTTGTGCGCCGCATGGTTGCGGAGGTTGGCCGTGATGGCGGCTACATCCTGGCGCCGGCCCACGACATCCCGGGCGACGCCCGTCCGGAGAACATCATGGCGTTGATCGAGGCGGCCAACGAGGCCTGAGCGGCCGTGGCGTTGCCTGCCGGGGCGGCCCGGACGCCGCAGGTGCCTGCCGAGAGTCGGTCCCGGTGGCGCCGCGCCGGGAGCCCACGCCGTGAGGAACTTGCGTCAGGGCTGTTTGAAAGTCCGGTTCTGGCACCCCTTCAGGGTGGCCAGGTGAGCGCTGACGCGATTTTCGATCAGCCCTGAACTTGCGGCGCGGGCAGTTGCGCTTTGGGGCGCAAGGCGATAGTCTACTTACAGCACGCACGGAAACGCCTCGGCGGCACACGCCGGGCCACCCCGATGATCGGAGTGCGGTTTGTGGTTCGCCAATCCTCAGGATGGAGTGCAAGGACCATGAGTACCGTGTGCAGGCCGACTGAGATCCGGAGCCGTCCCGGCCACCGCTGCGCCGGCACGCGTTTCACCCTGATCGAGTTGCTGGTGGTCATCGCCATCATCGCCATCCTGGCGGCGATGCTGTTGCCGGCCCTGTCGCGGGCGCGCGAGAAGGCGCGCACCATCTCCTGCATGAACAACGTCAAGCAGATCGGCCTCAGCATCCTCATGTACAACGACGACAACTCCGAGAGGATGATCCCGGCGGCCATGTACTACGCGACCGGCAAGTACTACACCTGGCCCCACCTGAGCCGGACCTACCTCAACAGCCTCGATACCTACCTCTGCCCGTCCGCGCCGGACTGGGTCTGGACCGGCACCAACAACGTCACCCAGCGTGTCGGCTACGGCTTCTCGCGCACCATCAGCAACATAGCGATGGCCCAGATCACCAAGACGGCCGGGTGTATCATGGTCGGCGATTCCGGCCTGCTGCAGAGCAATGGCAATGCCTACTACCTCATCGACTGGAGCCCGGACCAGGCCGACAACGCCGTCCCGCCGGACTACAACCGGCATGGCCTCGGTGGCAATCTGGTCTTCTGTGATGGCCATGGCGAGTGGCTGTCGATGGGCAAGTACTCGACCTGGATCACCAGCGCCGGCACCCCGGCGCCGACGCCGAATCTCTGGCTGCCCTACTGAGGCGGCGGCTCACACCAGCCGCCGCCCCCGGGAGCGCTGATCTCCTGATCGGCTCCTCCTTGTCGGGCGCCGTTCCCCGGCGCCCGCGGTCGCGCTTGGCTCTG
>JAGVUW010000138.1 GCA_019136035.1 Verrucomicrobiota bacterium
CATCCCCATGCGTAATCCCAATCCTAAGCTGGCTACCCCAACCATCTGGACTAAGTGAAACAAACCGTTGTGATCGAACGGCACCAAGATCGTCAACGACATGCTGCTCGCCTGTATGCCAGCAGCCACCAGATTCAGGAAGATCGCTGCCGCCACTACTCCTGCCCCAGGCAACCGATGCGTTGCCGCAAGGAAGGAGTAGATGACCCATGCGATTGTCATAGCAGCAGCCTCGTAAATTGTGAAGATAATGAACTGTCCGTTGAATACTTCAGTTAATCCGTAGAACATGATTCCCAGTCCGATGCTCCAGGGCACGAGACGCATGGCGACGACGCGGCCTTGCCAATCATAAATGGCACCCACCAGAAACAGGCCAACAAGAAGTCCCAGACTTAGGTAGAGTGGTCTCCAAATCGCGGCACGCAGAGCATCCGACATTTCCAGTCCATGTGCCGCGGCCCCGAGAAGAGACACGAACGCCAGAACAACGACGCACTCAATGGCCAGCACCAGATCGGTGGCGCTTGTCGTGATCTCAGTCGGTGAAGTGACTAGTGCCTCAGTGCGGAAGTAACTACCCACATTGCGTCGGGTCGACCCGGCGCGTTCGCGGGGAGCCTCTTGGACTCACTCTCTGAAGCACCAGAGTGTTCAGGTCGTCCACCGTCCACTGCCACTCTTCGCCCTTCTGCAGTTCCATGGCCTCGACCAGCACGACTGGGATGGTCACGTAGAACGACCGGTTGGTGGGCCGGTTGATCTTCTGCAGTTTGACGGTGTACGCCATGGGGTCTCCAGCCGTGTTCCGGTCCCTTGCCGTGCCCGACTATACCCCGGCATTGCCGAAAAAGCGGTGCATCGTCTTTTATTACTAGATTATACACTATATTACACGCCGGAGCAACGCAAAACGACTACAACCTCAAGGAGCGAGCCATGAGTCTGAAACAGACCGGCGCGCCAGGCGTCCCTCCCTCCCTTGGACCTGTCACCTGAAGTTCAGGCAGCACTGGGGGCTATCGCCGCGCGTCACACCGCCACTGTCAGGGAAAGGCGCCGCGCGCTGTTGCTGCGGGCTTTGTGCGGGGGCTGCCTGACGCGGGCAGCGCAGTCCTGCGGCGTGACCCGCAGGACCGCCGCGCACTGGTACGATCTGGGGCGGAGACTGGTATCGGCCTGGCAGCAGGACACTGTTCTGCCCATGGGGCCGAAGCTGGAGCGGTTTCTCTCCGCCTTCCTGAAGGATGCCCCGCGCAGCGGCGCTCCGCCGCGCTACTCGTCCGAGCAACAGTGCGCCATTGTGGCGATCGCTCTGCGCAGGCCCGAGGAGTTCGGCCGACCCGTGGAGGAGTGGACACACAGGGAACTGGCCGACCAGGCGGCCCGCAGCGGCATCGCCGCCGGCATATCGCCCAGAACGGTGGGCAGGTTCCTGGACGAGGCCGACCTGAAGCCCCACCGCAGCAAGTACTGGGAGAACCCCGTGATCGAGGACCAGGAGCAGTTCGACCGCCAGGTCGAGCTGATCTGCGCGCTGTACCGAAACGCTGTCGAGAACCTGCGGCTCGGCCGGCGCACTGCCTGCCTGGACGAGAAGACCGGCATCCAGGCCCTCGAGCGCATCCGCCGCGACAGGCCGCGACTCCCGGGCCGACCAGCCCTCCTGGAGTTCGAGTACCGCCGCCACGGCACGCTGGCACTGATCCCCAGCTTCGACGTGGCCACCGGCAGGATCCTCTGCACCGAGGTCGGCCCCACCCGCACCGAGGAGGACTTCGCCCGCCTCGTCGACCGGACCATCGACACCGACCCGGAGGCCCAGTGGACCTTCATTGCCGACCAGCTGAACACCCACAAGTCCGAAGCACTGGTGCGGCTCGTCGCACGGCGCCTCGGCTTCACCGGAGAGTTGGGAGTCAAGGGCGCCAGCGGCATCCTGGCCACGCTGCCCAGCCGCGAAGCGTTCCTCACCGACACCCGGCACAGAATCCGTTTCGTCTACACTCCCAGGCACTGCTCCTGGCTCAATCAGATCGAGATCTGGTTCGGCATCCTCGCCCGCAGGGCGCTGCGCCGTGCCAGCTTCGCTTCACTCGATGAACTGGCCGACCGCATCTTGCGCTTTGTCGACTACTTCAACGAAACCATGGCACGGGCCTTCCGCTGGACCTACTCAGGCCGGGTCCTGCGCCGCTGACCGCGTTCCCAGACCATCGCACGAACCGCCCAGGGGCAGAGAACCACGATACCTGGGCTCTTCCGTCACGCCCATAGGTTCCCTTTCCACCGGCCGCCACTCCGGCCGCCGGTGGAAAGAGCTACAGTGCCGGCGAAACAGGCCGCCCGAATGGATGCGTCCGACCGCCCGATGGGCAGGCAAGCACCTATGGGTAGTCACTTGCGCCCGCCGGCACTAGATTGTGGGCGCGCCCGAGGCGGTACGCACTGCCACCGCCCCGGGCCGACACGGGAGGCCCCGAACCATGCGCACTGCCCTCCGAATCGCCACCCTGGCCACACTGGCTCTCGGCCTGCACGGCAC